>JAKLKT010000330.1:0-3567 GCA_023150495.1 Planctomycetota bacterium | reverse complement strand
TGGCTTCATCGAGGGGCTCCTCGACGAAGCTCTTCATGCTCCGGCGCGCCCGGATCCCCTCTTCCGTCTCCATGGCGGTATCCTCGTAGTGGTACGGTGCCAGGCTCCGCTGCACTAACATCTCCCGAAAACCCGCTTGCGATCGGTCGGGATATTAGTGGTTCGGTGCCTGGCTCCGTACAGCTAGTACTCGAACACCCCTCTCCACGTCCATAGGCCTCCCCTTCGCGAGGTCCGCCGCCGCGCGGTCGAGCCACGCGTCGTGCCCGAGCAGCCGGTCGAGGAGGTCCACTACCCCCTCGCGAGGAACGCCGCGCGGGCGGCGCCGAGGAGCCCCGCGTTCTTTCCGAGCTTCGCGGGGATGATCCGGAGCCCCTCACGCGCGAGCTTGAACGTGCGCGCGGCGATGAGCGCCTCGATCCGCGGCGCGAGCAGGTCGAACGTCGGCACCATCCCCCCGCCGATCGCGATCGCCTCCGGGTTGAACCCGTTCACGAGCCCCGCGAGCACGATGCCGAGCGCCTCCGCGGCGGCGTCGAACGCGGCGCGCGCCTTCGCGTCGCCCGCCCGCGCGCGGCTCTCCGCTTCCTTCGCGTCCTTGGCACCCGCCGCCTTGCCGATCGCGGTCCCGCTCGCGTACATCTCGAGGCAGCCCGTCGATCCGCAGCCGCACTTCGGGCCGTCGGGCCGCACGCACACGTGCCCGAGCTCCGCGGCCGCGCCCGTCGCGCCCGTCCAGAGCCGCCCGTCGAGGAGGATGCCGCCGCCGACGCCGGTGCCGAGCGTGAGGAGGATCGCCGCCTTCGTCCCCCGGAGCCCCCCCACCCACGCCTCGCCGAGCGCCGCCGCGTTCGCGTCGTTCAGGACCTCGCACGAGAGCTCGGCGCCGAGCCGCGCGCCCTCCCACTTCGGCAGGTTCGGCGACTGCACGAGCTCGCCCGTCGAGGAACGGATGCTGCCCGCGATCGCGAGCGCGCTCGCGTCGGCTCGACCGAGCTCCTTCCAGAGCGAGCGCAACTGCGCGATGCCGTCCAGGGGGTCCCTTGGCGTGAGGCCGTCGCGCCGGTCGAGGATCTCGCCGTTCGAGTCCACGAGCGCCGCGCGCACGCGCGTGCCGCCGATGTCCGCCGCGAGCGCCCTCACTTGCGCCGCACCCTCTCGTAGGCCGCCGCGTACTGCTCCGCGGAGCGCTTCCACGAGAAGTCGCGGAGCATGCCATTCTTGCGGAGCATCCGGAAGAGCTGCGGCTTCTTCCAGAGCGTGAGCGCGTAGTCGAGCGCGCCCTGGAGCGAGTCGGCGGTCGCCCAGTCGGCGAGGATGCCGGTGCCGTCCCTCCGCTCCTCGTCGAACGGGAGCACGGTGTCCTTGAGGCCGCCCATCTTCGTCGTGACGGGCACGGAGCCGTAGCGCATCGCGTACATCTGCGAGAGGCCGCAGGGCTCGAAGCGCGACGGCATGCAGAAGATGTCCGTGCCCGCGTAGACGAGGTGCGCGAGCGCCTCGTCGTAGCCCTCGAGGAGCGCGACGCGGCCGGGCCACCGCCCCTGCGCGCCGCGGAAGAGGTCGAGGAGCCCCGCGTCGCCGTTCCCGAGCACCGCGACCTGCGCGCCGGCCCGCACGAGCCACGGGAGGTTCGAGCCGAGGAGGTCGATCCCCTTCTGGTGGGTGAAGCGGGAGACGAGGCCGACGATCGGCGCCTGCGGGTCGATCTCGAGCCCGGCGCGCGCGCGCAGCGCCTCCTTGCACTTCTCCTTCCCGGCGGGCTTCGCCGCGGAGTAGCCCGCCGGGAGGTGCGGGTCGTCGGCCGGGTCCCAGACCTTCTCGTCGATCCCGTTGAGGATGCCGACGAGCCGGTCGCCGAGATGGCGGAGGACGCCGTCGAGGCCGTGGCCGTGCTCCGGCGTCACGATCTCCTTCGCGTAGCTCGGGCTCACCGTCGTCACGAGATCGGCGAAGGAGATCCCGGCCTTCATGAGGTTCAGGTCGCCGAAGTACTCGAAGGCCGAGTGGCCGTGGAAGCGCTTCGGGTCGAGGCCCGTGAGCCAGAAGTCCTGCGCGCCGTAGATCCCCTGGTAGGCGAAGTTGTGGATCGTGTAGACGCTCGGCGGCCCGCCGTCGTCCTTCAGGTAGACCGGGACGAACGCCGTGTGGTTGTCGTGGCAATGGACGACGTCGGCGGCGAAGATCCCCTGCCGCACGGCGGCCCGAGCGGCCTGGCAGAGCACGAGGCAGCGGAAGAGGTTGTCGCCGTATCCCTTCCCGCTCGCGGGGTCGTCGTAGACGCCGGCCCGGTCGTACGCGGTCGGCTGGTCCACGAGGATCCCGAAGGGCTCCGTCTCGAAGAGCCGCACCCGGTGCGCCGCGCTGCCGACCCAGACGTCGAACGCCCCGATCTCGCGGCCGAGCGCCCCCTTGTAGATCTGCGGGTAGTAGGGCGTCATCACCCGGCTCTCGACCCCGGCGCCCTTGAGCACCGCCGGGAGCGCGCCCGTGACATCCGCCATCCCCCCCACCTTCGAGAAGGGGAGGCACTCCATCGCGACATGGAGGACCCGCATGGACGCTAGAACCTATCAGGCTCGGCCCGAAAGCGCCCCCTCCTCCGCGGGCACCTCCACCCCCGAGGGAAACAGCCGCGCCGGACGGTCGTATACTCTTGGAGGAACGCGATGCGGCGAACCGGGATCCTGGCCTTCCTCCTTGCCGTCTCGCTCGCGGGCGCGCAGGAGGAGCCGAGCAAGGAGTGCACCTGCGAGCAGGGCTGCGGCTCCTACCTCTATCTCAAGTGCCCGCAGGTCGCCCCCGCGGACCCCGACCCGTGCCCGGCCGTCCACGACGGCATGCACCCCGGCGGGAAGTTCCCGAAGTCGTGGAACGACCAGTGCGCCGCGCAGCCGCGGATGGGCTGCTTCCTCCGCCGCCACGCCGCGAGCTGGGGGATCAGCTGCTCGCTCTGCGCCGTCGAGAAGTGCTGCCCCTTCCCGAACTGGGCGAACTGCCCCGAGTGCCACGGCGAAAAGGCGGAGCTGCCCGCGGGCCACCAGCGCATGGCGGAGATCGCGAAGGAGCAGCAGGAGCTCTTCAAGGAGCCGCTCGAGTGCGCGCGGAGCGCGAACTTCTTCGCGATCACCGACCTCAAGTGGCTGAAGATCGCGGTGCCGAACGGCGCCCGCGTCGCCTACCAGCACGAGCTGCTCCACCTCTACCTGCAGCGCGCCGAGATGACGCGCCGCGACTTCGAGAAGGTCTTCGGCAACGCCTACAACGGCGCCTCGTGCATCGTCTTCGTGCGCTCCGACTCGCTCTCGAAGAAGATGTCGATGCACTACGTCGGCACGGCGATCAACGTGCAGAAGGGCTACGGCACGTCGAACAAGTGGCCGGCCGGCTGCGGCAACGGCGTCCTCGTGTCGGGCAAGGACGACGACGAGCTGCACTTCACGATGCGGCACCTGATCGGCCACCTGCTCATGTCCACCTACGTGGCCGTCGAGCCGCACGAGAAGTACCTGCCGCACTGGATCGACGAGGGCTGCGCGCACTGGCTCTCGAAGCTGCACCCGCGCG
>JAKLKT010000329.1 GCA_023150495.1 Planctomycetota bacterium | reverse complement strand
GAGCTCGTCCGCGATCTCGGCGTTCTCGTAGCCGGCCGCGACGAGCCGCGCGACCTCCGCCTCCCGCGGCGTCACTCCCCAGGGCCAGAGCGCGGGGTGGTAGTCGCGCACGTCATCGCACGCACGCCCCTTCGAGCGCATGACGGTTCACCCTCCACCGTCCCTTCTACGGACGGGCGGCGGGACCTCAAGCGAAAACCTGGTGAAGCCGCGCCGCGGCTGCAATGTCGCAAGTGTCCATAGCGCAGTATGTTATGACAGCGCCAGATCGGCGCTGCGGAGAATCGGCAAGCCGCCGATGGCCCGAGAACGTGCCGCTGCGACCAATCCCGCCGATTCCGGGACCAGTTGAGACCAAAGACCGGACCAAAAGGGGCGTTTTTCGCCGCTTTCGCGCGCAAGCAAGGGAACGACAGCGACTTGCGACGACGGGGCGTCTGCTATTCGGCCATCACGTCGCGAAAACGCCTGACGACGGCGGTCGTGAGGTTCGGTTAGATCAGCGCCCGACGCCGGGGGGCTCAACCCCGTCCACGATGCGCCGAATCCTGCGCAGGAGCGGCCCGCGCCCTCGGACCCCGAACATCGCCAGCAGCCGGGCGATCGTGGCCGTGACGGTCGAGCGGCTGACGCCGAGCGCCTCGGCGATGTCCGGGCTCGTGCAGTGCCAGCTGACGAGCCACGCGACCTTCGCCTCGTTCTCCGTCAGCGGGTATCCGCTCCGCCCCAGCAGCCGGCGATGCTCGCGCCAGCTGCCGCCGACGTCGTCCAGGCGTCTCGTGCGGCGGACGGTCCAGGGGGGCCGCGGGTCCGCCGGCGGGCGAAGGAAGATGAGCCGTCCGCGCGGGCGGGGATCCGTCGTGTCCGTCATCCGCGGCGCCTCTCCAGCGCCGCCGCCACGTCCGCCGGCTCCAGCGCCACGTCCCACGCCCACTTCCCGAAGCCGCCGTGCGCGTTCACCGCCGCGACCCACTCGTCGAGGAACCGCCGCTTCGCCTGCTCGCGCTCCGCGTCGCGGCCCTTCACCTCCAGCACGAGGTTCACACCGCCCGCGAGCCGCACGAGGTAGTCCGGCCTGTACTTCGCGACGACCCCCTTCCACAGGTAGAGGATCTCGAACCCGAGGTGGTCGTTCTTCGCCCACGCGAGAACGTGCGGCCTCCGGTCGAGCTCGTAGAAGGCCTGCGCCTCCCACCCGCTGTCGTGGACGCAGAAGTTGATGTGCGATCGCTTCGTCCGCTCGCAGGGCCGCCCCGTGTACCACTGCCGCATGTCCCCCGTGCTCCGGATCGGCCGCTCGGGGTCGAACACCGGCTCCAGCCGCTCCGCGTTCTGGAACCGGAGCGCCTCCGCGACGTGCTGCACGATCCTCGTCATCGAGAGAGTGAGCACGATCCTCCGCTTCAGGTCGTCGGTCCCGAACGAAGGCGGCACGATCGCGATCCGGTCCGACGCGAGCACCTCCTCCACGAGCCGGATCAGCTGCGCGAGGAGCCAGTCCTTGTTCCCCTTCCAGTCGGCCCCGCGCACCTGGTCGAAGAGGTCCGCGGCGGTCTCGAAGACGATCCGCTGCAGCCGACGTTCGCGCCCGAGCCTCTCCAGCTCGATCGTGCTGATCTTCGTCAGGTCCGGCTTGCCGGCGACCACCGGGGCGAGCTCGGCGATTTTCACGACCTGCGTCGCGTCGAGCGTGAGCGGCGGGAGCTTTCCGAGATCCAGCGTGAGCGTGGGCCGGAGGACGTGCTCGACGCGGAGCACGTTCGGCCACGTGATCTCGAACTCGCGTTTCGCGGGATCGGGCTCGACACGGGTCTTCGGAGGCGGAGGGGGCGGCGGGGGGCCGTCGCCCGTCTCCTGGTGCGGCAGGAACGTGAACGGGACCCCGAAGATGTTCACGTACTCGGGCTCGAAGAGGCCCGTCTCCTTGTCCACCTCGTAGGACGTGCGCCGGAGCCCGCGGCCGACGACCTGCTCGCAGAGGAGCTGGCTCGTGAATGCGCGGAGCCCCATGATGTGCGTGACCGTCTTCGCGTCCCACCCCTCGGAGAGCATCCCGACCGAGATTACGTTCTGGATCGGGGCGCCGGGCTCGCCGGGCCGGCCGACGGTATCGACCATCCGCCGGAGCAGCTCGGCCTGCTGGTCCTTCGTGAGCTTCGGCGCCGCGCGCTCCTCCTCGCCCTCCTCGTCGTCGCCGGCGTCGTCCGCCGCGAGCGCAGCCGCCTCCTCCCGCGCCTCGGCGCTGTCGAGCACCTTCGAGTCGATGTGGAGCGTCCTCTCCGGGTTCGCGAGCTCGTCGATCCGCACATGCCCGCGGTCGAAGGCGTGCTTGATCCGCGCCGCGGTCTCCGTGCGGTTCGCGACGCTGATCATCACGGGCGGCACGTCGTGGCCCGCTTCCTGCCAGCGCCTCAGCGTCTCCCGCCAGTCGAGCCCGAGCAGGTAGTAGCCGTTGATCACGAGGTCGGGGAGCCGCGACTCCGCCGGCGCCTTCCGGTTGAGGTCGGTCTTCACCTCGTCGTCCGCGTAGATGTGGTAGAGCCGCGACCGGATCTCCTTCGTCGCGGCGCTGTCGTCCCGGACGACCACGCGCGGCGTCTTCACGAGCCCCGACTCGATGGCGTCGTTGAGTCCGAAGTCGGAGGCGATCCAGCCGAAGAGCGCCTCCTCGGAGCTCTTCTTCCCCGAGGGGATGAAGGGCGTCGCCGAGAAGTCGAGGCAGCCGAGGATCCCGCGGGCGCGGTGGATGCGGTCGAGCCCCCCGATCCACTTCGTCGCCTCCTCGACCTCGGCCTTCTTCAGCCCCTTCGTGTCGGCGGGGACGCGCCAGGCGTGGTGCGCCTCGTCGTTGACGACGAGGAGGTTCCTGGCGGAGGCCATGTCCTCCAGCACGTCGCGGACGTATGCCTCGTCGCTCTTCGCGCCGCGCTTGTCCACGCTCCGCCTCTTCCGGATCCGCTCGTCGCTCTCCCAGTCGAGCTTGTGCCAGTTCCGGACCTTCACCTTCCCCTGCCGCATCTTCTCGACGAGGCCCGCGGGGACGATGTTGAACTCGTCGTAGTAGGTCTGCGACGACTCGAGCTCGAGGACGGAGAGCCGGTTCCTCACCGTGAGGCCCGGCGCCACGACGAGCACGTGCTTCGAGAAGCGCGCGTCCTGCGGGTACGTGACCTTGTTCAGGATGTGCCAGGCGATCGCCATCGCCATGACGATGGTCTTGCCTGAGCCCGTCGCCATCTTGGCGCAGACGCGCGGGAACGGCCCCCCGTCCCCCCCGACATCGATCCCCTGGCGCTCGGCCGACGAGGCTTCCGTGAGCCAGATGAGCGTCTCGATCGCCTCCAGCTGGCAGAAGAAGAACCGGCGGTCCCGCCTCTCCTGCGGGTCGTACCAGTGCTCAAGGAGCCTCCGCGTGATGCCGGTGACGCCCGGGTAGCCCGCCTCGCGCCACGCCCGGATCCGCGGCCGGATGCGGTTCACGAGCGGCAGCTCCTTGAAGACGCCCGGGTCGTCGAACGCCTTCGAGCCCGGCGTCGCGATGATGTAGCCCGCCGGTCGCCGCGCGTCCTCCCTGAGCTCGAAGAGCCGCGTCTCGCGGTCGTAGCTCCAGTACCTCGTCGGCTCCTCGTACGGGGAGTTGACGATCAGGCGGTCGGGCTTGAACTTGCGGACGACCATCATTTGAGGTCCACGACCCGGAGGCTCTCGATCCCGCGGTCGTCCACGATCTCTCGTTGCTCGCGCGCTTCTTCTTGAGATCCTCCGTGAGCAGGTCGGTGTTCATCTGGACCTTCAGGAGCGTGACGCCCGGCCACTTGGTCTCGTCGATGTCCTTCGCGGCCTCGGGGTCGAAGTGGAAGGCGGCGAAGGCGACGATCGAGCCGGTGCGCGGGTCGTAGTAGTCGAAGCCGCGGACCTCGACCTGCCACCTGCCCTTGTCGTCCTTCGCCTTCCGGACCTCGACATCGGGCTGGCCGATCATCCAGAACGACTCGTTGGAGGCGCGCTTCTTCTTCAGGTCCTCCGTGAGGAGGTCGGTGTTCATCTGGACCTTGAGGAGCGTGACGCCCGGCCACTTGGTCTCATCGATGTCCTTCGCTGCCTCGGGGTCGAAGTGGAAGCTCGCGAACGCCACGATGTCCGGCTTCGGGAGAAGCGCCTGCGCCTCGCCGAGCGCGAGCTCGACCTGCTTCTGCTCCAGCGGCGCGTGCTCGGGGCCGAAGGATACGACGACGCGCTTCGGCTTCGCCTCCTTCGTCTCGGCGTCGGCGTGGAGCCAGCGCGCGCCGGGTAGCGGCTCGACGCGGGAGAAGTGGATGTGCTGGCCGCCCTTGGCGCGGATTCCGCACTTGAGCAGCTCGCCGGTCCACTCGGTCTGGCGGAGCGTGGACCCGGTGCGGGCGACGGCGACCTCGGGGCCGCGGTCCATCACGGCGTCCTCGCGGATGTCGCCCACGGCGCGCACGGCGGGCGCGGGCACCGCCTCGACCGTGAACGGCCCCGTGACCCGCGCCTTCGACCTGTCCGTGAACGGCTGGTCGTAGAGCGTCTCCTGGTCGGCGTGGCGCCGGATGGCCTCGTCGATGTCCACGCGCGCCATCCCCTCGCGGATGTCGGGGTTGTTGGCGATCGACTTCAGCGTGACGTGCGGAACCGTGCGGTACCGGAACCCGCTCGCGACGCCCTCGTCGGGCCGCGCGAGCTCGTAGAAATCGAAGACGGAGGTCATGAGCCGCTGCTTCGCGAGCGCGATCGCGACGCGGGATGTGTCGCACGTGATCCACCGGCGGCCCCACTGTTCGGCAACGACCGCGGTCGTGCCGGAACCGCACGTGGGGTCGAGCACGAGGTCGCCGGGGTCGGTTGCCATTAGCAGGCACCGCTGCACGACCTTCGTACTCGTCTCGACGACGTACATCTTCTGTGCGGTGAACCCGGCGATGACCGTGTCGCTCCACATATCGGCGATCGGCCGTGCAACGAAGTCGTCGAGGAATCTCACGTAGTAGAGGCCGCCCTTCGTCGCGGCGAGCCTGTTCGCGGCCAAGAGCCGGGCCATGCCCTCCTCGTTGGTCTTCCAGCGGTTTTTGGGGCTCGGCAACCAGTCTGTGCCCTCGAACCGGACGGGAAACCAGCAAGCGGCACCCTCTCCCTTCTCGCGCCCGACGCTCTGGCTCTGCAGGTTGTCCAGACGGAAGATGCGCCCGCCCGGCGGGAGCTGCGCTTCATCCTCTCGCGCGATGCGCCGACGTGCGCCATCGCCGAGTTCGACAAACTGGTAGGGCGAGTCTCCGATGGTCGCATCCTTCTCTAGATAGAGCTGCCGGTACTTCAGCTTCTGCCGGCTCCTCGCGTACCAGATCAGGTAGTCGACGGTTGCGCCTAGGTACTCTCGCGTTGAGCCCGTCGTCTTCGCGAAGGGGATGAGCGCGACGCAATTCGTGGCTCCGAACACCTCGTCCAGCAGCCCCCGCGCAAGGTGCACGTTGTCACGACCGATCTGGAGGAAGCAGGAACCGCTGTCGCAGAGAAGGTCGCGCGCAAGAAGGAGCCGGTCCCTCAGGTACGCGAGGTACGAGTGGACGCCGAGTTCCCATGTGTCGCGGAACGCGCGGATCATCTCCGGCTCTTGCGTGAGATCCTCATCGCGCCCCTCGCTGACATCCCTCTTGTTTACAAACGGTTGGAAGTTCGACCCGTACCGGATCCCGTAGGGCGGGTCGAGGTAGATCATCTGCACCTTGCCCGCCATGCCCTCCTTCTCCAGGAGCGAGTTCATGACGAGAAGCGAGTCGCCCGCGACGAGGCGGTTCGTCCAGCCGTGGGCGTGCTTGTAGAACTCGATCGCCTCGCGGAGCGGCAGGTTCTCCTGGGGGGCCTCGAAGAGCGAGAGCTGCCGCTGCGGCTCGCCGTTGCGTTTCCGCACGGCATCGACGATCGTCTTCGGGTCGATCCGCTCGTGGACGTGGAGCGAGACTGTCGGCACCTCGAAGCTCGTGTGCTCGGCCTTGCCGGCCCAGACGAGCTGCGGGTCGAGGTGCGGGTCGTAGGCGTACCGCTTCCTCCCGAGGTCGGGGTCGTTCTTCTCGGTGACGAGCCCGACGGGCGGGTTGTTCGGCCGCTTCTTGTCGGGGTGGGCGTAGGAATCGATCTTCCTCTTGTCGTTGCCGGCCGGCTTCTTCTTCTGCGCCATCCCCGCGGGCTCCTGTTCCCGGGCCGCCCGCCCCTGCGCGGGCCGACCGAGCCGCCCATCATGCGTCCCCCGGCAGCGCCAGACAAGGGGGTGGCCGGTTGCTACTCTCCCGGCATGAGAAGCTGGATCGATCGGGTCACGGCACGGGAGCCTGCCGCCCCCAGAAGCGGTTCAGAAGGGCCGACCCAGCCGGTGGCGTCCGAATCGAGCGAGGGGACCCACGCCGGCCTCACGACCAAGCGCAAGTGGCTCCTAATTGCCTGCTGCGTATTCGTGGCGCTGGTCGTGCTTCCGCCCGATGTCGTGCTCCTGCTGGCGACCGGGCTCGGCGCGATCCTCGTGGCGCGGAGGTGGCCGCGAAGCAGCCGGCAGCGCCGGTGGTATCGCGACGTCTACCTTCAATCTGCGCACTGGCGGAACACGCGGCATGCTGCCCTCCGGATCCACGGTCACCGTTGCGCCGAGTGCGGCTCGCCGCACTCGCTGGACGTGCATCACCTCCGCTACGGCAATCTCTGGCGCGAGGACCCTGCCCGCGACCTCCAGGTCCTCTGCCGTGACTGCCACGACGAGAAGCACTGATGCGCGGTCGCGCCCCCAAGCCGACTAGACTTCGAGTTGCCCCAGGCTTCCAATCGGCGGTTCGAGCCGGGAGGCGCGGGCGTACAGCTGTGGAAGATCGGCTGCAGGGTCTGCGGGCACGTTGTTCGAGCCTCGGCGCACCCAGATCCGCTTGCTCTGCACGTCGTAGCACGGCGGCGTCGCAGCTCTCGGCACGCGGACCACAAGCACGCTGTGGTTCCTGATGACGACGGGTGTCGCCTCGATGTCGAGGTCCGGCGCGACATTGTCCTTGATCGCGGACACGATCGCGCCGGCATACTTCTCAACGCACTCGGCGAGGCTCGGCGTCGGCCTCGGCGCGTGTCTCATGACGTCGATCTCGATGCCGACGACGCTGCAGTCCTTCTCGACACCGAAGAGCAGATCGCCACCTTCGGTATTCGCGAACGCGATAACCGTGCGAGCGATCTCGGTAGCCTTCGTGGACGACAGATGGATGAACGGCTTGAACTCGACGCGCGCTCCCTCCCCGCCCTGCACAGACCGGATCGCCGCGTCGGTACGGCTCGCGAGTTCCTCCTTGGTCATGGGGATCGCGGGGTGCCCAGCCGATCCCTTTGGATCCTGCCTGTGGTAGTCGAAGACCTCGTCTTGCGGGCCGATCAGGTACAGATGCAGGTTCTCCCACTCGTCGGGGATCCCGATCCTCGCCTCGCCATCCCGAACACGCGCCTCGAAGGAAGAGGGAGCCCCGTGCCGCAGCCACCAGCCGCCGCGGACGATGAGGCCCTCCGCGTGTGCCTTGGCGCAACGCACGTGCAGCCGAAGGAACTCTCCTTCCCGCTCGACCTTGTCGAACCACGCCCTACGCTCCGGCAGGAAGAACAGCGCGGACCCGAGTTCGGACTGGGAATGCTGACGGAAGGACGGCAGCCCGGTCCACTCGGCTACCGCAATCCATGCCTCGGGAGCGTAGGGAAGCGCGTACGACAGCAGCGGGGCGTGGAGCGAATCATCGAAGGTCGGCCGGTTGGTCTGTTCCAACTGGAAGAGAGTCCCCGGCTGATACGAGAACGTACTCCGGCTGTGGAAATAGCCGCGCGCCCAGTAGGGCCGCGGAGCTCTGAAGAGGATCTCCGCCTCCGAAACCGCGATCACACCTCGCGCGAGTTGATCCAGAAACACACCGAGGCGTTCCTCATCGAAAGACTCGCGCGCGAGAAGCAGCTGCGGGTATCTGCGTACCTCGGGAAGCACCCCGGCCATTCCGCAGAC
>JAKLKT010000328.1 GCA_023150495.1 Planctomycetota bacterium | reverse complement strand
GGCCGTGGCGACGTGGCGCCGCCCGTAGAGCTGCATCAGCTTGAGCGTGCCGAAGAGGCCGGCGACGAGGCGCCGGGGGGCGAAGACCTCGTTCACCGCAGGACCTCGCGCGCGCTCGCCTCGAAGCAGATGCGGTTGCGGCCCGATTCCTTGGCCGCATAGAGGCGATCGTCGGCGAGGCGGATGAGGGAGTCGGCGTCCTCGCATTCCGCAGGGCAGAAGGAGACGCCGCCGCTGACCCGGACGTTGAGGTCCGAACTGCTGTCGCCCGGCTCCACGCGGAGCTGGGCCACGCCCTCACGGAACGACTCGAGCCGCGCGGCGAGCGAGGGCAGGTCCTCGAGGTTCACGACGCAGAGGAACTCCTCGCCGCCGAACCGGCAGACGAACTCGCCCTCCGCGGCGTGGACGAACCTGCGCGCGTGGTCCGCCACCGCGACGAGGACGCTGTCGCCGACCGCGTGGCCGTGCTTGTCGTTGATGGACTTGAAGTGGTCGATGTCCATCAGGAAGACGGCGAAGGGCGACGTGTTCCGGTCGCGCAGCCGCTGCTCGAGCTGGGAGTAGCAGTGGCGGCGGTTCGAGAGCCGCGTGAGCGGGTCGGTCTCGCTGAGCACGCGGATCTCGGCCGCGCGCTGGATGTTCGTGATGACGAGCGCGCCGAGGTTCGCGAGCGCCATGGAGACCGAGTGCGCCTTCTGCACGACGCGCTTCATGCCGCCCGCGGCGACGCAGCCGAGCGCCTTGCCGTGGTGGACGAGCGGGACGTAGAAGTCGAACTCGCGCCGGAAGGAGCGGTAGTTCTCGACGTTCGCGTGGTCCTCGTCGTCGAGCGCCTTGAAGTCGTCGGGACGGAGGATGAGGCACTTCTGGGCCGCGTAGCCGATCGGCCCCTTCCCCATGTCGATCGTCATGCCGGGGTAGCACTCGCCCTCGTCCATCCCCATCTGCGCGATGTTCCTGAGCCGGTCCCCCTCGGCGACGAACGCGACGCCGAACTCGCACTCGAGGACGCGCTCGAACGCGGAGAGGAGGCAGGCGCCGAGCGCCTCGATCGTGTCAACGGTGACGAACTTCTGCGTGACCTCGGGGAAGCGGTCGAGGAGGTTCTGGAGGATCACCCGCTCGCGCGAGAGCTGGAGCGAGCTCTCCTCGGGCCGGTCGTCGAAGTTGCCGCCCGGCTCCGACGCGCGGAGGCGTCGAAGGACGTCCTCGAGGTTCAGGAGCCGGGAAACGACGCGCTGCCGGTCGCGGACGGCCAGAAGCACCGCCACGATCGGTCCCAAGACCGCGGCGCCCACGAGCGCCCAGGTCGCCGTCCCGATATCCAGATGGGGCATGCACGCAATCCACGCCCGGGCGCCGATGCGGTGGCCCGGGTCGTCCTTCAGGTATCGACCTTCGGGGGAAGGCACCTTAGGGCCGTTCGGCGTCCCGTTCCGGGACGGTCGCGGCGGCCGCGAGCGACCGGGATGCGATGGCGGCGCAGCCCGCGGCGGGCAGGACCTGGGGCCGGGTCCCCGGACCCCTACTCGATCGCCAGCTCGTGGCGCGACCCGGTCGTCACCTCGACCTCGCTCTGCCGCAGCGTCCCCATGCTCTCCCAGTCGACCGTAGTCGCGAACGTGTACCGCCCCGGTCGCACATGGCGGGCCTCCCACACCCGATCCGTGACGTGCAGGAAGGTCATGTGGTTCTCGCAGAAGACACGGAGGAGCCACGGCTTCCCGTCCCACGGCTCCCGCCTCACGACGACGTTCCCGCCGCGCGCGAGCTTCAGGTAGACCTCCTTGCTCTCCCCCTCGGCGAGATCGAAGGACGCCTCGCACGGCTCGCCCCAGTGCTTCGCCGGCCGGAACCCGATCCCCCACGATCCGGGCGGGACGGTGACGCGGTAGCGCCCCGAGCCCGCGCGCTCGGCCGGGAGCACCACGCTGCCGCCCCAGCGCTCGAGGATCGCCTCGGCGTCCTCCTCGCACGGCTCGCCGTCCTCGAACAGCACCCGCAGCGTGAGCCTCGGCTCGGCCACGGCGAGGAGCCAGGTCACCGTTCCCGCGAGCGACAACGAGGCCTGCGTGCCCCTGTACCCCTGCGCCTCGATCGCGCACGGGGCGAAGGGCGCGAGGTCGGTCCTCGGAAGCCGGACTCGGAATACCCCGTCGATCCCTTCCCCGAGGCGCTCCTCGGGCGCGTCCGGAGGCCACCGGTAGCGCACGACGAAACGCGGCACGCGTTCCCGGGTCGCGAGGTCGCGCACCTGCACCTCCGGGGACCACGTCGCGCTCGCCACGACGCGCAGGTCCCTCGCGCCCGCGCGGAAGCGGAGGGGGTTGTCGAGCATCCACTCGCTGTCGTCGATGACGAGCCAGTGCTCGCCTTCGGGCAGGTCGAGGAACGCGAACGCGCCCTCCGCGTCGCAGAACGCGAACGGCGCGGTCGGATCCTCGCCCGGAGGCGTGAAGGCTTCCGCGTGCGCCGCATGGCCCGCCGGGAGCGCGAGGAGGCGGATCCCCGCGCACGGATTGCCGCGTGCGTCGGTCACGACGCCGCTCGCGACGACCCCCTTCGCCCCGGTCGCGCCTTCCCCGGACGCCAGCGGCGCACTCCCCGCTTCGGGTCCGGCGGGGGGAAGCCCGGCCGGCTCGGGAGGAGGCTCGCTGCGCACGCTGCGCCGCAAGCCGCTCTCCCTCGGAAACAGGAGGAGGAGCGCCACGAGCGCGATCGCCGCGATGGCGGCCCGCCGCATGCCGGCGATTCTACGCGGGATCGGGCGCCGGGACGGCCGGGGCCGTCGGGCGGAAGGCGATCTTCAGCTCGAGCTTGCCGAGGTCGCTGCACGCCGCGCGGACCGGGTCGCCGCCCGCCGGCGGACGCTCCTCGAAGCGGAACGTGCCGTGATCCCAGCGGAGGATGTCGTCGAGGACGCGGACGACCTGCTCCTCGAGAGCGAGCGCGACCACGTCCTCCGGGAGGACCTTGACGTCGACGAGCACGCGGCCGATCGGGCGCCACTCCTTGTCCTGGCGCTGGACCCAGAGCGCCGCGTCCAGCCGGTCGCGCTTCACGAGCCCCTTCTCGACGAGGATCTCGCCGAGCTTCTGCGACATCGCGGAGCTGGCCGAGACGATTCCGCCGTCCTCGAAGCCGACCGCGGCGGTGGCGAAGCTCGTGGATACGAGAAGCGCTCCCGTCCGCCGCCCCCGGCTCAGAAGCCGGAGCGCGGTCAGGAGCTCGCCGTGCCCGATGCCGCCCGACACGCTCATTGCCGTCTCGTTCCCGCTGGAACCGTATCACCCGGAGCCGCGGGCGCCTGCCCGTTCCGCGCGGCCGTTTCAACCCGGCGCGCCGGGGCGGGCGGAATGGGGGGGGGCGCGGGGGGCACCTTGACATGCCGCCCCGAGGCAGGACAGTGTGGCCCGGCCAGTCGGCCGGGAAGGCGAGGCGAGAGATGAAGCGTACGGCGTCGGCGCAGTGGGACGGCGATCTCAAGACGGGCAAGGGCACCCTCTCGACGGCGAGCGGGGTCCTCGGCAACACCCCCTACTCGTTCGCGGCGCGGTTCGAGAGCGGGAAGGGGACGAACCCCGAGGAGCTCCTCGCGGCGGCGCACGCCGGCTGCTTCACGATGGCGCTCTCGGCGGAGCTCGGGAAGGCGAACCTGACGCCGAAGACCCTGAAGACGACCGCCACGATCTCCCTCGACAAGGGCGAGACGGGCTTCAGCGTGACCTCGTCGCACCTCGTGGTCGTGGCGAACGTGCCCGGCGCTTCGCCCGAGGCGTTCCAGAAGGCCGCGAAGGCGGCGGAGACCGGCTGCCCGGTCTCGAAGCTCTTCAAGACGAAGATCACCCTCGACGCGAAGCTCGAGAGCTGAAACGGAGACGGCGCGGAGGCCGCCACCCGGCTCAGCGCGAGGATTCGAGGGCGCGCACGCGCTGCTCCGTGGGCGGCGTCACGGGCGAGCGGGCGAGGAGATCCCGCGCGAGCGCGTCGCGGATGACGACGCCCGCGTTCGCCGGGTTCCTCCCGCGCCGGAACGTCTCGAACCCGTCGCCGCCCGCCGCGAGGAAGCTGTTCGTCGCCACGCGGTAGGTGCGCGCGGGGTCGAGGGGCCTCCCCGCGGCCTCGACCGCGACCACCCGGTAGGCCCCCGGAGCCCCCTCCACATCCACGACCAGGTTGCTCCACTCGAGCCGGTACGGGCTCGCCGCGTTCCCGAAGTGGCGGTCGAGGAGCTCCCTGATCTCCTTCCCCGTCATGTCCATCGACACGACGTCGTTGTCGAAGGGCATCAGCCGGTAGCAGTCCTCGC
>JAKLKT010000327.1 GCA_023150495.1 Planctomycetota bacterium | reverse complement strand
CCCGCCGCCTCGCGACGGGTGCGCTGTGCGAACATCTGCCGCCCGACCCGCGCGCGAGCCGCTGCGCCGCACGACCAGCCGGCGATCGGGAGCCCGCGGGCGCGAGCATGCGTCGCCGAGGCGGGGACGGAGCGCGTCCCCGCGGCGAGGCTTCCGCCGATTCCAACCATTCGCCCTTCCCCATACGGCAGGGGTCCGACAGTTCCCGGCAGCCGTGTCCCGGCGGTACACTGGCACGGCGATGCTCGCGGCGGTCCTCGCGCTCCTGCTCGCGCCCCCGGGCCCCCCCGAAATCTGCAAGAGCGACCTCTCGTTCGCGTGCGACGCGCTCGAGAAGCAGTGCGGCCACCTGCTCGAGCAGAAGGGCGTCTCGATCGGGAAGATCAGGAAGGAGCTCGCGAAGGCGGCGGCCGCCGTGCGCTCGACCGAGGACCACTGGGTGCTTCTCGTGCGGCTCGTCGCGCGGCTCCGGGACGGGCACGCGGCGGTGCTCACGACCGAGAGGACGAAGGACCTCAAGTGGCCGCTGCCGGGGCTCGACCGGGGGCCGGGCCTCTCCTGGTGCGAGGGCAAGGGGAAGGTCTATGTGAAGGGGGCGTGGGGGAAGGGCGCCGGCGCGGGCGTCGAGGTCGGGATGGAGGTCGTGAAGGTCGAGGGGCAGCCGGCGGCGAAGTGGCTCCAAGGGCGCGTGGAGGAGCTGTCGGATCTCGTCTCCTTCTCCACGCCGCAGCAGGCGCGCTACTTCGCCTGCCATTGGGGGCTCGGGGGCGCCGAGGGCTCGACGCTCGAGCTTGAGCTCCGCCACCCGGTGACGAAGGACACGAAGAAGGCGACGCTCACGCGCGGCGACGGCGGGCTCGCGCCCGCGGGGCCGGTATTCCCGCCGGCGGGGCTCCAGGCGATCGGGCGGAACTCGTACGGGAAGCTTCCGTCGGGCCTCGGCTACATCCATCTGCGCGACGTGCCGCAGACGTTGCCCGAGGATCTCGACAAGATGCTCGAGGCGCTCGCGGACCCGCCGGGGCTCGTGCTCGACTGCCGCGCGAACGGCGGCGGCGGGTGCGACCACGACGCGGTGTTCGGGCGGTTCGTGCCGAAAGGCGCGACGCTCAAGTTCGAGAAGGAGTACGGAAGCGCGGGGCCGCGGCCGTACAAGGGGCCCGTGGTCGTGATCGTGGACGCGGGCGTGCGGAGCGCGGGGGAGACGGTCTCAGGGATGCTCAAGGAGGACGGCCGCGCGTACATGATCGGGCCGGAGCCGACGGCGGGCATGTCGTCGCAGAAGACGACGATCGAGCTGCCGAGCGGGCTCTTCCAGCTCTATGTGTCGGTCGCGTCGAACAAGGGCCGCTTCAACGGCGGCAAGGGGATCGAGGGGATCGGCGTGCCGCCGCACGAGATCGTGCCGTACGACCCCGCGGATCTCGTGAGCGGCGCCGACACGGAGATCAAGCGCGCGGAGGAGCTGCTCCAGAAGGGCTTCCCGAAGAACGCGGTGCCGTACCACCCGGAGCGGTACAAGTAGCCGCGGGAGTCGGGATCCATGCCTGGACACATCGTCGCGCTCGGCGGAGGGGGGTTCTCCGTGGAGCCCGGCAACTCGCTCCTCGACGACTTCATCCTCTCGCTGTCGCGGCGGAAGCCCGCCCGCGTCTGCTTCATCCCGACGGCGAGCGCGGACTCGGCCACGTACCTGGTCAGGTTCTACCGCGCGTTCTCGGGGCGCTCGGTCCCGACCGATCTGACGATCTTCGACCCGCCCTCGCTGCCGCGGCGGCCCGCGCGCACGGCGGACCTGAAGGCGTTCGTCGCCGCCCAGGACATCTTCTACGTCGGCGGCGGAAGCACCGCGAACCTGCTGTCCTTGTGGCGCACGCACGGGCTGGATCGTTTGCTGGCGAGGGCCTGGCGATCCGGTGCGGTGCTCGCCGGCATCAGCGCGGGCATGCTGTGCTGGTTCGAGGACGGTCTCACCGACTCGTTCGGAGGCTACCTGCCGCTCCGGGACGGTCTTGGCCTCCTCAAGGGCGCCGCCTGCCCGCACTACGATGGAGAGCCGCTGCGGCAGGCCGCCTTCCGCCGGATGATCCGGCGCGACCGGGTCACCGGGTACGCGGCGGACGACGGGGTGGGGCTGCACTTCGCAGGCAGGAGGCTCTTCGAGGTGGTCAGCACGAGCCCGACCGCCCGCGCCTATCGCCTGACCGTGCGGCGGGGGAACGTCGTCGAGGCGCCGCTGCCGACCCGGCTCCTGCGCGGGACGCGGTCGCCCCGCGGCGGGTAGGAGCTGCGGGAGGTGGCCGCCGCAGCGGTGGTCCTCGTGCCCTACGATCCGGACTGGCCCCGCCGGTTCGAGAGAGAGCGCGACCTCCTGGCCCGGATCTTCCGCGGGACGGCCGTCGCCATCGAGCATGTGGGGAGCACCGCGGTGCCCGGCCTCGGCGGGAAGCCGGTCCTCGACATCATGGCGGGTGTCCCGCAGCTGTCCGACGTCGAGGCACGCATCCCGGACCTGGAGGTCGCCGGCTACGAGTACGTCGCGGAGTACGAATCGCGGTTGCCGGAGCGCCGGTACTTCCGGAAGCCCCGCGCGGGCCCGCGGACCCACCATCTTCATGCGGTCGTCCGCGACGGCGTGTTCTGGCGCCGCCATCTCCTCTTCCGCGACTACCTGCGCACCCACCCCGAGGCGGCGTCCGCCTACTTCGAGCTGAAGGAGCGCCTCGCCTCGCGTTACCGCACGGACCGCGTCGCCTATACGGACGGCAAGAGCGCTTTCGTGGAGTCGGTTCTCGCGAGGGCCGCGGCCGATGAGGGTGCCTGACCGCGCGCCGCGGCTACCGGAGAATCGCGCCCGCGGCCACCACCGCCCACAGCAGGATCCCGCACACGAACGCGATCGGGATCGAGTAGATCGTCGGCAGCAGGAAGAGACCCTTGCGCGCGTCCACCGCGTGCACGGCGAGGTAGACGCCCGGCGCGACCGCGAGCAGTGCGAACGCGACCGCGCCCCCCGGAGCCCCCAGGTATCGCATCGCCGCGAAGGCCATCAGCGCCCAGTAGACCGCGCCGCCGAGCGCGGCAAGTCCGAACCGGCCGCGGAAGTAGATCCACGCCGAAGCGGCGTACGCGGCCGCCGCCAGCAGCAGGATCATCGGCGGGGCGGCACGCGCGCCGCGCGCGGCGCCGGCGCGGGCGGCAACCGCATCTTCGCGCGCACCTTCGCCGCGTAGGACTCGACCGTGTCCTCCTCGTCCTTGCGAACGCGCATCACCCGCCCGAGCTCGAGCACGAACGCCTCGTCCCCCTCGAGCGGGTAGTTGTGCGTCTCGATCATGAACCGGATGTTCTCGATGAACACCTTGTTGCTGAAGAAGCGGGCGATCCGGCTCAGGAGGAAGGCGATCGCGAGCATCGCGACGATCGTGATGCCGATCACGAGCCACCAGTTGTCGAACCCGGAGGGTCCCGGCTTCTCCCCGAGCGCCTGCACCTCGAGGTAGAGGAGCAGCGCGAACCCGAAGAAGCAGAACATGAACCCGATCACGGAGTCGAGCCGCTGGGATATGTATTTACGGAAGAAGCGGCTGCGGTTGACCTTGAACGAGAGCAGCTCGTGGAGGACGTACTTCGGCGTCTTGATCGAGATGCTCTTCGTGATGAAGAACGTGCCGAGGATCAGGCTGCAGATGGCGATGACGCGGATCGGGTCAGGCTGCATGTGAGCGCAAGGCTCCGCGGCCCCAAAGGCTAGGGCGCTCCGTGCCTCAAGTCAACGTGGCCGCTAGAATCCAGCCTGTGAGCGAGGTTCGCGCGCTGCTTTCCGCGCACGCGAGGCGCCGCGCCGGCGCCCGCGCCCGGCTGTCCGCGAAGAGGATCTTCCTCCTCGGCGGAACGGCCGTGGCCGCCGTGCTCTTCCTCGAGCGCGCGGGATACCTCCCGGTGCCGTGGGTGGGGGGGCTCGGGGGGGAGGACAAGGTCCTCTCCTGGATCGCCGTCTCGGTCGCGGGGCTCCTCCAGGGCGTCGTCGCGCTCGCCGCGCTCTTCCTGGTCGCGCTCCTCGTCCGGACGGCGGGGCCGCCGTTCCTCCGGCCGGCGATCCCCGACGTGGCCCGCGCGATCGACGTGCGGCTCTCGACGGACCGCTTCTCCTCCGCGCTCGAGGCGACGGGACCCCTCGCGCAGCTCGCGGACCGGCGCGCCGCGAAGTCGCCGCCGCCCGCGGACCTCTTCGCGGTCCCTTCACGCCGCGGCGAGCGCTGGCTCGCGCGCCTCGTCGTGCTCCTCGTGCTCCTCGTCGCCGTCGTGCCGGGCAAGGCGCCCGCGGCCGAGGGGGGGCTCGCCGCCCGCG
>JAKLKT010000326.1 GCA_023150495.1 Planctomycetota bacterium | reverse complement strand
CGGCGCCGGACCGTGCGATCGCGTCGGCGCGCCTCGCCGCCGACACGACCTCCCGCCACGCGCCGAGGTCCGTCCCGGCCGCGGCCTTGCCGCGGAGGAGCGTCGCTTCCTCGATGGCGTGGTCCGCGGCCCGCGACGCCTCCTCCGCGCGCTGCCGACGTCCGCGCTCCGCCGCGAACCACGCCGCGCCGCAAAGGACCACGGTGGCCACGACCGCGGCAGACAGCGCGATCGACAGCTTCCTGCGCTTGCGCTCCTCCTCCGCCTTCACGCGAGCCTCGGCCGCCGCCGTCCGGGCCGCCTTCGCCCGCTCCTCGACGGATGCCAGGTATGCGCCGATCTCGCGGGCGACGGCGCCCGCGTGCTTGGGACGGGCGGGGGCCGCGGGAGCAAGGCACGACTTCGCGAGCTGCAGCAGCTCCGCGGCGGCGCCGCAGCGCTCGATGCGACGGGTCGCGTCGGCGAGGTCGCCACGCGCCGCCTGCAGGAGCGCATCCCTCTCGTCGGCCGCCGCGTAGGGCGGCTTCCCCGTGAGGATCTCGCAGAGGATCGCGCCCAGCCCGAACACGTCGGCACGCTCGTCGAGCCGCTCGATCTCGCCGCGAGCCTGCTCGGGCGGCATGTAGCGGGGCGTGCCCATCACGCTCCCGACGAGCGATTCCGAGCCGGTGCCCTCGCTCCGCACGGTCGCGATCACGGAGAGATCCTGCGCGACCTGCTTCGCCTTGCGCTCGTCGGCCACGCCCCCCTGCGTCAGGACCTTGCCGATACCCCAGTCGACCACGAGCACCTCGCCGTACGTGCCCACCATCACGTTGGCAGGCTTCAGGTCCCGGTGGATGATGCCCCGGGCGTGCGCGTACGCCATCGTCTGGCAGACGGCCTCGAAGATCGAGAGGAACCGCCGGCGGTCCTGCACGAGGTCGGTGCGCTCGCTCAGCAAGGACGCCAGGGTCCGCCCTCGGATCAGCTTCATCGTGAAGTAGGGCCGCCGGTCGGCGCGCACTCCGAGCTCGTAGACGGGGACGATCCCAGGATGCTGCAGCTGCGCCCCGATCTGCGCCTCCTCGATGAAACGCTGCACGACGCCGTCGTCCTCGACGTGCTCGTCCCGGAGGACCTTCATCGCCACGTCGCGGCCGAGGTCCACGTCGCGGCTCTTGAGGACGACACCGACGCCCCCGCGGGCGACCTCGCCGAGGATCTGGTAGCGGCCCTCCGTGCCCGCCGCGCGACCCGTGACAGGCGACTTGGCGTCGGCCTCGTCCCTCAGCAGGACCACCCGCGACGAGAGGCGCCCTCCGGGATCCAAGCGCGCGAGAACGCTCCCCTCGGGCTCCGGCACGGGGCCGAACGCCGCGCGCAACCCTCCGTCAAGGCGGTCGGACCCGCTCACTTGCCCTCCTGCATCTGCGCGAGCCGCGCGTCCACGTCGCGCCAGAGCGACCGCCACATCTCCTGCTCCCCCGCCGGCAGCTGTGCAATCGCCTCCTCGCGCCGGACAAGGGCGAGGTCGGGGTCCCATTTCCAGTGCTTCAACGCACGCTGCAGCTTGGGCTCCTCCGACGCGGGCGCACGCGCGGCCCGGTCGAACTCCTCGCGGAGCCACTCGTGAGCCTGCTTCCGCAGCCGCGAGCGCTCGGACGCGGACAGGGCCGGCCCGTCCTTCCCCTTCCCGCAGCCGCCGAGGACCGCCGCGCAGGCGGCGTCGTAGTTGCGGGACAGGTCGAAGTCGTAGGTGACCTGCGGTTTCCTCGCGAAGGACTCCTTGTACAGGCGCACGGAGGCAGCGTAGCGGCCGGTGTAATAGGCGACCTTGGCGTAGGCGGCCCATTCGTCGGCGTCCTTGGGCCGGACCTTCCCGGCCACGACGTCGTCGAGCCTCTGCGCGGCGGCGGCGTATCTCTCGAGCCTCTCCAGCGCCTCGGGCGTCGTCTTCCGCCAGTCCTTGCTCGCCGCGCCGAGCTCCATCGCGCGGCGGTAGGCGGCAACGGCCTCGTCGAACCGGCCGACGCGCCGGAGCGGGAACGAGAGGTGGTAGTAGCAGTCGGGGTCATTGGGCGCGAGCCGGACCGCCTCGGTGAGGGAGGCGATGGCCGCCTCGGGATCGCCGGACTCGTTGAGCGCGATGCCCAAGCGGATGCGGGGGAAGACCTGCTTCGGGTCCACCCGGATCGCGTCGCGGAACGCCGCCATCGCGCCCGCTAGGTCGCCGAGGTCCTCCAACGCGAGCCCGACGTTGCTGTGATGGAACCAGATCGTCGGTTCGAGCCGCAGCGCCTCGCGATACTCGGCGAGCGCGGCCTCGGGGTCGCCCGCGTCCCGGAGCTCGTTGCCGAGGTTGTTGTGCGCCTGGTGGACGTTGGGATTCAGGCGGATGGCCTCGCGGTACTGGGCGATCGCGCCCTCGTGGTTGCCGAGCCGCGCGAGGACGATGCCCCAGTTCACGCGCTCGAAGGGGCTCCGGGGAGCGAGCCGGACCGCCTCGCGGTGCTCCTTCTCGGCGCGGACGAGGTCGCCCTTGTCGCGCAGCGCCAGGCCCAGGTGACCGTGGGCGACGGACGAGTCTGGCTTGAGCCCGATCGACAGTTCGATCTCGGCGATGGCGGCGTCGAGCTCGCCCTTGAAGTAGAGCGCGTGCCCCAGCCCGTCGTGCGCTCCGGCGTCCTTGGGGTCGATCTCGATCGCGCGGCGGAGCTCCGCGATCGCGGCGTCGAGCTCGCGCATGCGGTTGAGCAGGAGCCCGAGGTTCCGGCGCGCGGTGCCCGAGTCGGGCTGGAGTCGGACCGCCTCGCGGAGGCTCAGGAGCGCCCCGTCGAGGTCGCTCGTGAACCCGAGGGCGAGGCCGAGCACGCCGTGGGCGATGGACAGGTCGCGAACGGTGGCGGCGTCGAGGTCCCTGGGGCCGAGGAGCCGGATCGCTTCGCGGGCCTCCGTGACGGCGTCGTCCACCTTGCCCGAGAGACGCAGCGCGTCGCTCAATGCGCTGCGCGCCGTGGCGAGATCCGCGTCGAGCCGGACCGCCTCGCGGGCCGCCGCGAGCGCGCCGGGAACATCTCCCTTCTGTGCGAGGGCGGCGCTGAGCAGGACATGGCCTTCGGCATGGCGGGGCCGGAGGCGCGCCGCCTCGCGGTACTCGGCGATCGCGCCGTCGAGGTCGCCCGACTTGGACAGCTCGTTCCCGAGGTTGATGTGCGCGTACCAGTTCGGCCGGATGCGGATCGCCTCCCGGAACTCGGCCATGGCGCCCTGGATGTCGCCGCGCTTGGAGAGCACGTTTCCGATGTTGGTGTGCGGCGCGGCGTAGTTCGGCCGGAGGCGGAGCGCCTCGCGGAGCTCGATCAACGCGGCGTCCAGCTCCCCGATCTCGACGAGTGCCGATCCGAGGTTGTTGTGGGCCGAGGCACTCGCGGGCATGAGCCGGACCGCCTCGCGGTACCAGGCGACGGCGGCCCGGGCGTCGCCCCGCGCGGCGAGCGTGTTGCCGACGCTGTCGTGCACGGTCGAGGAGCGCGGACGAAGGGCCCGCGCGGCCATGAAGTAGCGCAGCGCCTCCTCGAGTCCTGCCGGCCCCAGGCTGCCCGCCCAGAATCCCGCCTCGAAGTTCGCATAGAAGTCGCCCGGATGGCGGGCCTGCATCAGCCTCGCAAGGTCCGCCGCTGCCTTGGGCGCGCCGGCATCCCCCAAGCCGTTCACCAGCTGGAGCAGCGCTTCGACGGGCGTGCTTGAGAGATCGACCGTGCGGGCGAGCTCCCGGTACTCCTCGACCGTGCTCGCGCGGCGGAGCCGGGCGCGCCACGGATCGTCGTCGATGGCGGCCACGAACGCCTCGAGACGCTCCGATGGGCGCTTCATCTGGACCATCAGGCGCCGCCACTCGTCGAGGGCGACGATGAGCGCGCCGGCGATCGGCGACTCCCGCACGGCCGCGACGGCCCCCTCGTCGTCGCCCTCGGGGTCGATGCCGTACTCGCGGAAGGCCTGCGCATACTGCTCGACCGAGGTGGCGTGGTCCCAGTGCTCGCTCCTGTCGAGCCGGATGTGGTCGAGGCGCGTGACCATCGCGTCGTCACGCTCCCGCTGCCGCATGCGCTCGGCCGCCGCGCGGTCGTCCGCCTCGAGCGACGCGAGCAGGCGGGCAGCGTCGGCCCGCGTCGCTTCGTCGGCGTCCGGGGATCCCGCGAGCGCCGCGGCACGCTTCGCCGCGGCCAACGCTTCGTGCCAGGCCCCGAGGTCGGAGCCGGCTGCCGCCTTCCCCCTGAGGAGCGCGGCCTCCTCGATCGCCTGCGCCACGTCGCGCGCGACGGCCGCGGCCCGCTGGCTGCGCGCCCGCTCGACCATGAGCCACCCGCCCCCGCCGAGCAC
>JAKLKT010000325.1 GCA_023150495.1 Planctomycetota bacterium | reverse complement strand
TTCCGCTTCACCGGAGAGACCGTCCCCACCGTCGTCTGGTGCGGGCGGAAGGAGAAGCCCCATCTCCTCGAGTCGGGCGGGAGCGGGCTTGCGCTCCTCGACTACGACAACGACGGAGACCTCGACCTCTATATCGTCAACGGCTGGAGGCTTGAGGGCGAAACGGTGGTCGAGCGTGGCAGGAACGCGCTCTGGCGGAACAAGGGCGACGGCACGTTCGAGGACGTGACCGACGCCGCGGGCGTCGGCGACGACGGCTGGGGCTGCGGCGTCGCGGTCGGCGACATCGACGGCGACGGCGATCCGGACCTGTTCGTCACCAACTTCGGGAAGGACGTGCTCTACGTCAACCGGGGAGACGGCACGTTCTCGCGGCCGCCGGACCCCCCCGGCATCGACGGCTGGTCGACGGGCGCCGTCTTCCTCGACGCGGACGGCGACGGCGATCCCGACCTCTACGTCGCCGCGTACATCGACTGCACGATGGAGGACGTGCTCCGCGCGAAGCCGACGCTCGACTGGCACGGCACGAAGGTGATGTTCGGGCCGTTCGGGCTCGAGGGGAAGCGGAACGCGTACTTCGAGAACGTCGGTGGCGGGAAGTTCGTCGAGGCGACCGCGAAGGCGGGGCTCACCGACGTCGGCGCCTACTTCAGCTTCGGCGTGATGGCCCTCGACGTCGACGCGGACCTCGACCTCGACATCTACGTCGCGAACGATTCGAACCCGAACTACCTCTACCGGAACGAGGGGGGCGGGCGGTTCAAGGAGGTCGGGCTCTGGAGCGGTGCCGCGCTCGACCAGGGCGGCGCGGCGCAGGCGGGGATGGGCGTGGGGGCGGGCGACGTGGACGGCGACGGCGACCCGGACCTCCTCGTCACGAACTTCGAGAAGGACGCCACGACGCTCTACCGGAACGACGGCAACTGCCTCTTCGTCGACGTGGCGGAGGTCTCGGGGGTCAAGGCGCCGACCTACGCGCCGCTCTCGTGGGGCACGGCTGTCGAGGACTTCGACCTCGACGGCGACCTCGACATCTTCATCGCGAACGGCCACATCTACCCGCAGGCGGACGCGCTGCCCGAGGCGGGGACGAGCTACGCGCAGACGAACCTGCTGCTTGCGAACCGCGGCGACGGGCGGTTCGTGGACGCGAGCCGCGATGCGGGGCCCGGGCTTCTCGTCTCGCGGTCGAGCCGCGGCGTGGCGGCGGGCGACATCGACAACGACGGCGACATCGACCTCGTGGTGAGCAACGTGGACGCGACGCCGACGATCCTCCGGAACGAGTCGGCGCGACGGGGCCGGTGGCTCACGGTGGACGCGCCGGGCGCGCGGAAGGTGGTCGTCGAGGCGGGCGGGCGGCGGTGGACGCGGCACGCGGTGCTCGGCGGGTCGTTCTGCTCGGCGAGCGACCCGCGCTTCCACTTCGGCCTCGGCGCCGTGGAGAGGATCGACCGCGTGACGGTGACTTGGCCGGACGGGCGCGAGCAGGCGGTCGAGGGCGCGCGGCCGGACAGCGCCGTCCGCGTGACGCGCGCCCGCTGAGGTACGATTGTCCGGTACGCCCCGGTAGCTCAACTGGATAGAGCACCGGATTTCTAATCCGGGGGTTGGGGGTTCGAGTCCCTCCCGGGGTGCCAGCTTCCTCGGATCGTGCGGCGCCAGAGCTCCTCGCCCTCGGTCGCGGGCTCGCCGCCGAGGCGCGGCATCCCGTGCGGCGCGAGGCTCACGTAGCCGAGGCGGCGCAGCGCGTCCTTCCTCCACGCGAAGTCCGGCGGCCCCGCCGGCCGCCAGTAGGTGCCACCCGTCTTCAGCTCCGTGACGAACATCCCGAGCGCGTCCGGCAGCCGGCTCTCGAGGTCGCGCGCGAGTTCCGCCTCGAGACGGCCCCTGATCGCGCCATCCTCGATCCCCTCCGCGGCCCCCGCCTCGATCGCCACCGAGAACCGGAAGAACCCGGACACCCCGTCGACCGCGAACACGAGGATGCGGCACGCCGCCTCCTCGCCCCAGAGCCCCTCGTGACCCGTCGGCTCGAACTCGATCCCGCTGCTCAAGCCGAACATCACGGCCGACCCTATCACGGATCGGCGGGGCCGCCGGCCCGTTCGCGGCGCGAGCTACCACCCTCCCCCGCCGCCCCCTCCCGACCCGCCGCCGCTCGAGCCGCCGCCGGAGAAGCCGCTGCCCCCGCTCCATCCGCCCGACGACGAGCGCGGCGGCGTGTAGTGCGTCGCCTCGTGCGTCGACCGCAGGAAGCGGTTCGTCCCCGTCGAGAAGTCGTCGTTCGGCCGGCCCTGGAACCACGCGGGCGGCTCGCGGAAGAGGCTCTCGAACACCTCCGTCCAGCGGTCGTGCACGTTGAGCGCGACCGCGTAGGGGAGCAGCTTCTCGAAGTGGTCGCGCGGCATGCTCGAGAGCCGCTCCTTCTCCGCCGTCTCGAGGTAGTCCTCCATCCCGCGGATCCGCCGCAGGGCCTCGAGGCCGCGCCGGCTCCGGCGGGGCATGAACCGCGAGCACCGCGTGACGACGATCGCGGCCGCGACGAGCGCGAGAAGCGTCACCCACCACGTCGCCCAGATGAAGCCGCCCACCGCGGCCGCGAGGAGCGCGAGCGCGCCCGAGCACCCCGAGACCGTGCGCACGTGGTCCGGTCGGATCCAGAAGTAGCCGCCCTTCGCCACGTCCTCGTAGATGGCCTCGCGGATCCCGTCCATGCCCTTCCCGAGCCGGTCCGACTTCGCGGAGCCCTCGGTCTCGCCCTCCTCGAAGAGGCCATCGAGGATCTTCTGCTCGTACGGGAGCAGCGGCGTCGGGTCGTGCGGCTTCTTCCGCCGGAAGGCCGGCCGCTTCGTGCGCATGTCGATGTCGAGATGCCCGCGCACCGCGAGGTCGACGATGCACGCGCTCACGTCCCGCTCCTGCACCACCTCGTCCGCGAGCACGCCGACCTGGCTCGGCCGGAGGCCGAACGGCGGCTCGAACTCCGGGATGATCGTCGCGCCCGCGATCGGGTCGCGGCCGCGGAACCACCAGGCGAGGAACCACGCGAGCGCGACCGCGAGCGGGAGGAGCGCGCCCCAGTTCGCCTCGAGGAGCCAGCGCGCCTCCTCGCGCCACGTCGGATGGCGGACATGGCCGACCGGGAACCCGACGACGACCGTCAGCCCCTCGTTCGCGCCGAGCGGCGCCGTCGTCTCGAAGTGGAGCCGCCCGTCGGCGAGCCGCTCGGTCCGGTACGCCGTGCCCCGCGTCCCGTAGGGCCCCGTGTACGCGGTCGTCCGCACCTCCTCCGCGGGGACGCCCGGAGGCAGCGCCACCGTCGCCGACGCGCGATGGATCGGGAAGTCCCAGCCGTTCCCCGTGACGTTCCAGTAGAGCTCGTCGTGCTTGCCGTACCCCTCGTCGTCCTCGTCGTAGAGCCGGATCGCGTTGCGCGACCGGTAGCGGATCACGACCGTCCTCTTCGCGTCCTTCGCACGCGGCACCGCGATCTTGAGGCGCAGGTTGCCCCCCTCGCGCGACGTCTCGTGCCAGAGGTCGCTCCCGCGCTCGTCGGTGATCGCGTCGACATCGAGATGGAGCGTCGCGCGGAGGCCGCTCGGATACGTATAGACATACGGGACGTAGCGGTAGATGCCGTTCCACGACCCTGTGAAGGCGACGCGGAGCGTCTCCGTGACCGTCACGTGGCCGTCGGCCGACACCGCGATGTCGACCTTGAAGTCGTCGATCTCGAGCGAGCGCGCCTGCGCGACCGCGGCGAGGAGCGCGAGGGAGAGCAGGATGCGGCTCATGAGACCTCCCGGATCCTGGGCGCCCCGCGTTCCTCGGCTTCCGTCACCTGGAAGAGATCGAGCGGCTTCCATCCGCAGAAGGCGGCGAGGACGCTCCCCGGGAACTGCTCGATGCGCGTGTTGAAGTCGCGGACGGCCCCGTTGTAGTAGCGCCGCGCGTACTGGAGGTGGTCCTCAAGCTCGACGAGATCGTCCTGGAGGCGCCGGAAGCTCGTGTCCGCCTTGAGGTCGGGATACCGCTCGACGACCGCGAGGAGCTGCACGATGCCGCGGTCGAGGCCGCGCTCGGTCCGCTCCCGCTCGGGCACGGCGGTCGCGGCCTCCGCCGCGCCGCGCAGCCGCGTCACCTCCTCGAGCGCCTCGCGCTCGTGCCGCGCGTAGGCCCCGACGACGCGCACGAGGTTCGGGACGAGGTCGTGCCGCCGCTTGAGCTGCACGTCGATGCCCGAGAACGCCTCGCGCGCGCGGTTCCGGAGCCGCACGGCGGAGTTGAAGAGCCAGACGGCGGCGACCGCCAGCACGCCGAGGACGATCCACATCTTGGCCACGTGCGTCATTCTTACCGAATCCGGGGGGGCC
>JAKLKT010000324.1 GCA_023150495.1 Planctomycetota bacterium | reverse complement strand
CGACGACCCGGCGCTCCGCGGGAAGCCCGTGATCGTCGGCGGCGAGGGGAAGCGGGGCGTCGTCGCGACCGCGAGCTACGAGGCCCGGAAGTTCGGCGTCCGCTCCGCGATGCCCGGCAGCCGCGCGAGGGCGCTCTGCCCGCACGGCATCTTCGTCGCGCCGAGGATGGGCGTCTACGCGGCCGTGTCGGAGCAGGTATTCCGTATTTTCGAACGGTATACGCCGCTCGTCGAGCCGCTCTCGCTCGACGAGGGGTTCATGGACGTCACGGGGAGCCGCGCGCTCTTCGGCGACGGGAGCTCGATCGCGGCCCGGATCAAGGCGGACGTGCGGGCGGAGACGGGCCTCACCATCTCGGTCGGGGTCGCGACGAGCAAGTACGTCGCGAAGGTCGCCTCGGACCTCAGGAAGCCCGACGGCCTCGTCGTCGTGCCCGCGGGGGAGGAGGGCGCCTTCCTCGCGCCGCTGCCCGTGGGCCGCCTCTGGGGCGCCGGGCCGGTCACGCAGAAGCGGCTCATGGACCTCGGCATCGCGACGATCGGCGACGTCCAGCGACTGCCGGAGGAGCGGCTCGCGGCGTGGGTCGGGGAGGCCGCTGCCGCCCACTACCACGCGCTCGCCCATGGCATCGACGCCCGCGAGGTCGAGACGGAACGCGACGCCAAGTCGCTCTCCCACGAGACGACCTTCGAGGACGACGTGACGGACGAGGAGACGCTCCGCCGCGTGCTGCTCGAGCTCTCCGAGGCGGTCGGGCGGCGCCTTCGGCGGCATGGGATGCGCGGGGCCGTCGTGCGCCTGAAGCTCCGCTACCCGCCGTTCGAGACGCACACGCGGCAGAGGAAGCTCGGCGCGCCGACCGACGACGACCTGGTGATCTTCAGGACCGCGAGGGCGCTCCTCGCGGAGGCGCGTCCAAGAGGCCGCCCGGTGCGCCTGATCGGCGCGGGCGTCGCCGATCTCACGTCGGGTCCGGAGCCGCGCCAGGCGTCGCTTTTCGACGAGCCGCGGGCGACGGAGAAGAGCCGGAAGCTCCTGCGCGCGATGGACGCGATCCGGGACCGCTTCGGCGACGACGCGATCGGCCGAGCGTAGGGGTCAGCGGGACTTGCGGACCGCGTCGACCAGCTTCTTGAAGCCGGGGCGCAGAGTCGCGGGCGGCTTCGCCGCGAAGCGCTTGTCGAGCCGTGCGGTGCGGATCAGGGCGATCACGTCGGCCACGTCCTGCGCCCGTTCCGGGCTGCCGAGACCGCGCCTCAGCCTGGACCTGATGAGATCCGCGAGGCCGACGCACACGCACCTCGTCGATCTCGACGTCTCCCGCGGCGGCCCGCCGGTCTCGGCGGCGGTCGCGAGGTGGATCGGAACGCCTTCGAGGACGAGCTCCCTCTGGCTGTCGTCCCGGCGGGCTCCCAGGCGTTCCAGCGCATCCGCGACTTTGGGAGCATCGCCCGCGAACACGTCGATGGCCTCCGTCGTGCGCCGATAGCCGTGCAGGAAGACCGCGATCCCTCCGAGGATCGGGGCGCCGGTCGCCGCGGAAACGCGGCGAGCGAGCTTGAGCAGCTCGGGATCGTCCGAGAAGAGGCTCATCGCCCAGCGACCGAGCTCCTCCGCTTGCACGCAGCCTCGCGCCCCGGGGCTTGTACGCGGCCGGACGGACCCGCGCCGGAGGGGACCGGGGGTGAGGCCCCGCGGAAGGGCGGCTCAGAGCCCGAGCGCAGGCGCGATCCGCTGGAGCGCCTTCACCGCGAGGTCGCAGAACTCGTCGATCGTGAGCCCGATCCTCTCGCACTGGAGGATCGCCTCGCGGCTCACCTGCTTCGCGAAGTCCTTCTTCTTCATCCGCTTGGCGACCGACTTCCCCTCGAGCGAGGCGAGCTTCTTGTCGGGCAACACGAGCGCGGAGGCCATCACGAGGCCGGTGACCGTCTCGCCGCACGAGAGCGCGTAGTCGAGCCACGCCGTCCTCTCGACGCCGAGCGCCTCGTTGTGCGAGAGGATCGCCTTGAGGATCCGCTCGTCCTTCACGCCCTTCGACTCGAGGATCTCGACCGTCTCGCGCGTGTGCTTCGTGGGCTCCTTCACCCGGTCGAAGTCGAGGTCGTGGAGGAGGCCCATGCACCAGAACGTGTCCCGGTCCTTGCCGAACCGCTCCGCGATCGCCTCCATGACGGCCGCGCTCGCGAGGCAGTGCTTCCGGAGGTAGTCGCTCTTCACGTTCCCGTCGAAGAGCGCCATCGCCTCCGCGCGCGAGAGCGGGAAGTCCTTGACGTCCCCGCTGTCGTCGCCGGCCCCCTCCCCCGCGCCCCCACCCTTCGGACGCAGCAGGGGGAAGAAGACCACGTCGCGGAGGCTGTCCGACCCGGACAGCAGCGCGCAGAGGCGGTCGATCCCCATCCCCCACCCGCTGATCGGCGGCATGCCGTGCTCCATCGCGAGGAGGTACTCCTCGTCGACGAACATCGCCTCCTCGTCGCCGCGCGCGCGCTCCGTCTCCTGCTCCTCGAAGCGGCGCCGCTGCTCGACCGGGTCGACGAGCTCGCTGTAGGCCTTCACGATCTCCCAGCCGTTCACGAGGAGCTGGAAGCAGTCCGCGAGCTGCGGATCGCGGTCGCTCCGGCGCGCGAGCGGGAGGATGTCGGACGGGATCCCCGTGAGGAAGCAGGGCTGGATCAGGTCATCGCGGACGGTCGCCTTGTAGAGCGCGTCGATGAGCGCGCCGCGGCCGAGGTCCATCCGCTCGAGCTTGATGCCCTTCGCCGCGATCGCGCCGCGCAGCTCGTCGGCCGTCGGGCAACGCGCGAGGTCGATGCCCGCGCGGTCGCGGAGGAGCTGGCCCATGTCGACGCGCGGCCACTCGCCCGAGAAATCGATCACGCGGCCGCGCCAGTCGATCCTCTCCTTGCCGAGCACCTCGACAAGGAGGTGCCGCATGAGCTTCTCGGTGAAGCGCATGTTGTCCTCGTAGCTCCAGTACGCCACGTAGAACTCGAGCATCGTGAAGTCCTGGAGGTGGCTCGGGTCCATCCCCTCGTTGCGGAAGCAGCGCGCGATCTCGTAGACCCTCTCGTATCCGCCGACGACGAGGCGCTTGAGCCAGGTCTCCGGCGAGATCGAGAGGTAGACGTCGATGTCGAGCGCGTTGTGGTGCGTGATGAACGGGCGCGCGGAGGCACCCGACGGCACCGTCTGGAGGACCGGCGTCTCCACCTCCTCGAATCCGTGCGCGTCGAGGAAGGAGCGCAGCGTGCGGAGGACCTTCGTCCGCATCCGGAAGCGCTCGCGGGTCTCGTCGCTCATCAGGAGGTCGAGGTAGCGGCGCCGCTGGCGGAGCTCCGGGTCCTTGAGTCCGTGCCACTTCTCCGGGAGCGGCAGCAGCGCCTTGCCGAGGAAGTGGAGCTTCGCCACCGCGAGCGTCGTCTCGCCCGTCTTCGTCCTGAAGATCGAGCCCTCCGCGCCGACGAAGTCGCCGCGGTCGAAGAGGTCGTGGAAGGCCTGCCACGTCTCGGCGGGCAGCTCCTCGCGGCGCAGCGCGATCTGGAGGCGGCCGCCCCGGTCCTGGAGGTGCGCGAAGGTGAGCTTGCCGAAGGTGCGGACCGCGATCAGCCGGCCGGCGACCCTGAGCCCGCCCGTCCCCTCGGGGAGCGACGCCGCCTCGGCGAGCGCATGCGTGCGTTCGAACCGTTCCGGGTACGTCGGGATGCCCGCCGCGCGGAGGCGATCGAGCTTCCCGACGCGGAGCTCGCGAAGGTCTTCTTCCACGGATCCCGGGGTTTACACCGGAATCCCGCGGTTGGCTACTCTTCGCCCGAGTCCTTCTTCGGCTCCCCGCCCGCCGCGACGCCCGCGAACTCCTGGAGCCCCTTGAGGAGGCTCGACTTCGCGTCGTTGTTGGGCGCGGGGAGGAGGAAGCCCTCCTCCTCGGCCTTGGCGAGGCTCTTGTCGAGCCGCTTCGCCTGCGCCTTGTGGTTCTCCACGTAGGCCTGGAGCGCCTTCAGGGCGGCGTCCTGCTCCTCGACCTTCTTCGTCAGCGCCTCGACCTTCTCGTCGAGGGTCGGCCCCTCCTCCTGCGAGACCGCGGGAAGGGCGAGCAGGAGAGCGAGACCGAGGACAGGAAGGATGGCGCGCTTCATGGGATCACCTCGCTTCCGTCCATCGGCCACGCCGCCCGCCGGCTTGAGCGGACGGTGTTACCCTCTCGGGGGATGCGCCTCCTGACCTTCCTTGCCGCCGCGGTCCTGCTCGCCTCGATCTTCCTCGCGTCGCGGCACTATGCGGAGCGGCAGGCGGCCTTCCCGATGGGCATCTTCGTGACCCCGGATGCCGCCAGCCGGGCCGGTCCGGCCTATGACGCGAAGGAGCTGGGCATCGCCCTCGGCGGCTACGAG
>JAKLKT010000323.1 GCA_023150495.1 Planctomycetota bacterium | reverse complement strand
GCTCGCCGGCCTGCCCCGACCCGGCGCGCAGCTTCGCGGGGTCGGTCGCGAGCGCGGTCGCGCTGAGCCAGCCCGCGGCGCCCCCCTCGGCGGCGCGCACGCGCACCCATTGGGCACCCTTCTTCTCCTCGACCGCGACGAGCGCCCCGTACGGGAGGCGCCCGACCACCTTGCCGAGGAAGGAGGGCTTGTCCCGGAGGACCGCCTCCCGGACCTGCACGGCGCAGGCGCCCTTCGCGGGCTTCTCCTGGGCGAACGAGAGCGCGACCAAGGCGGCCATCACGCCGCCGGCGAGGATCCACCGCATGGCCCAGAGTCTATCCGGTGGCCCTCCCCCGCGCCCCCTCCCCGGCCTTCGCGGCGCCGGCCTACCGCGGCTTCACGTCCGGCTGCGGGATGATCCGGAGCAGCTCGACCTGCGCCTCGTCGAAGAGCTGCCGCGAGAGCGCGTCGTTGTACTCCTCCTCGTAGATCACCTTGCGGATGCCCGCCTGGATGATCGCCTTGCAGCAGAAGCTGCACGGGAAGGTCACGCAGTAGATGCGTGCGCCCTTCGTGCTCACGCCCTCGTACGCGGCCTGCGCGATCGCGTTGAGCTCGGCGTGCGAGCAGCGGAGCCGCTCCTGGAAGGTCCCCGAGACGCGGTTCGGGTCCTGGCAGAAGCAGCCGGCCTCGCAGCCGTGGCGGGTCTTCTTCGGCGCGCCGTTGTAGCCCGTCGAGATGACGTGCCCGGCGTCGCTGGCGATGATGCACCCCACCTTGCGCGAGAGGCAGGTGGAGAACTCCGCGAACATCTTCGAGATGCGGAGGAGGTGCGTGTCGCGGCGGTAGTCCTTCTCGGCCCGGTCCATGGGGGGAAGTCTAGGGGGTCCGGGGGACGGGGTCGAGGGGGGATCACCGGAGGCCCGCCGATCGCCGTCACTCCCCCGGGTCGGGACGTGCGGGAAGCGCCGGCGCCACGGGTCACTCGAGCGCGATGTCGTGCGCGACCGGGCTCCCGCCCTGGACCTCGAAGGCGTGCTCGCGGGTCTTCCCGTCCACGGTGCCGACCACGAAACGGCACTTCCCCCGAGGGACGTGGACCGTGTACCGACCGTTCTCGACCTGCGCCTCGTACACGCGCGGCTTGTCGCCCGGCCCGACGACGAGGAGCACGTACTTCTCCGCGGCCCCCTTCGCCATGGTGCCAGCAACCTCCGCGAGCGGCCGCAGCTCGACGATCGCGGTGCCCTTCGCCGTCTTCCTGAGCTCGCCCTCGAAGACGCCCTCCTTCCCGCGCAGGCTCTGGAGCCTCAGGAGATAGGGCGGCCCGCCGATCGCCACGCCGCCGCCGGCGAGCAGCACGACCCCCTCCTTGTCGGAGTCCATGCCGCCGTCCATCCACTGGCTCGACCAGATGAGCTGCACGCTCGGCACCGGCGTCCCCTGCGGATCGACGAGCTTCGCCTTCGTGACCTCGACCTCGGGGTCCGCCGTCGGGAGCCGCGCGCCCTCCCTGATCTTCGTGTTCGGCACGCCCGCCGTCTTCCCCCCGACGATCTCGACGTCGTGGCGCGCGACGTCCCAGTTGCCGCGCTTGATGAGCACGCGCCCCGGCCCCGGCGCGAGGCCCTCGACCTCGTACGCGCCGGTGCGCTTGTCGATCTCCCCCTCCTCGCCCCGGATCCCCATTCCTCCCACCACGTAGACGCGAAGCTGCTTCACGTCGTTTCCCTTGCCGATCACCTTCCCCTTGACGGTGCCGGCGGGCGCGAGCTTCACCTCGAGCGGCCCCGCGCCCTGCGCGACGCCGAACGTGCCCGGCCCCTTGACGGACGCGGTCGCGACGGCGCCCTCGGGCAGGTCCGCGACCGTGAACCGGCCGTCGCCGCCGGTCGTCGCCGTGCGCGTCTCGACGGCGAGCCACCGGTCGTACTCGGCCGTGAGCGCGTAGCGCGCCTTGCCGATCTCGACCGTGACCTCGGCACCGGCGACCGGCTGTCCGTCCTCGCCGAGCACGATCCCGGAGATCTCCGCGGCGCTGCCGAAGGCGGGAGAAAGGAGCAGGAGGAAGAGCGACCTGCGCATGCGCGGCCTCCTTGCAGCCGCCAGTGTCCCACAGAACCGGGAAGAGGGGGGGCGCGGGGGGGTGGTAGATTGGCCTTGATGAAGGACCGGCTCGGGCGGGGCCTCCGCGACCTGCGCATCTCGGTGACGGACCGGTGCAACTTCCGGTGCCCCTACTGCATGCCGGAGGAGGTCTTCCACGGGGCCTACCCGTTCCTGCCGAAGGCGCAGATCCTCACCTTCGAGGAGGTCGAGCGGATCGCGCGGGCCGCCGTCGGCCTCGGGGTGAAGAAGCTCCGGATCACGGGCGGCGAGCCGCTCCTGCGCGCGGACCTGCCGGCGCTCGTCGCGCTGCTCGCGCGGATCGAGGGGGTCGAGGACCTCTCGCTCACGACGAACGGGTTCCTGCTCGCCGGGTACGCCGCCACGCTCCGCGAGGCGGGGCTCCGCCGCGTGACCGTCTCCCTCGACAGCCTCGACGAGGCGACCTTCAAGGCGATGAACGGCCGGCGGTCGGGCGTCGCGCCGGTGCTCGCGGGCATCGAGGCCGCGGAGCGCGAGGGGCTCTTCCCGCTCAAGATCAACTGCGTCGTGAAGCGCGGAGTGAACGACCATGGCATCGTGGACCTCGCGCGCCGCTTCCGCGGCACCGGGCACATCCTCCGCTTCATCGAGTACATGGACGTCGGCACCCTCAACGGCTGGCGGATGGACGACGTCGTGCCCGCGAAGGAGATCGTGGCGCGGATCGGCGCGGAGTTCCCGCTCGAGCCCGTGGACCCGAACTACGCGGGCGAGACCGCGAACCGCTACCGCTACCTCGACGGGCAGGGCGAGATCGGCGTGATCGCGTCGGTCACGGAGCCCTTCTGCGGCGGCTGCACGCGCGCGCGGCTCTCCTGCGACGGGCAGATCTACACGTGCCTCTTCGCCGCGAAGGGCACCGACCTGCGCGGGCCGCTCCGGGCCGGCGCGACCGACGCCGAGCTGGCCGGACTTCTCGCGGGGATCTGGGCCGCGCGGACGGACCGGTACTCGGAGCAGCGGACTTCAGAGACGCGCGCGGGCAAGGTCGAGATGTACCACATCGGGGGGTGATGCGGCTCCTCGCGTTCCTCCTCCTGGCGGTTCCCGTGATGGCAGACGAGAAACTCCCCGACCTCGACAAGCTCTGGAACTACGGGAAGCCGGCGGAGTCCGAGAAGCGGTTCCGCGAGGTGCTCCCGCGCGCGGAGGCGGCGGGCGACCGCGACTACCTGCTCCAGCTCCGCACGCAGATCGCGAGGGCCCTCGGGCTCCAGGGGAGGTTCGACGAGGCCCACGCGGAGCTCGATGCGGTGGAAAAGGCACTCGGCCCCGGCGACTCGCTGCCGGTCGCGCGCGTGCGCTGCCTCCTCGAGCGCGGTCGCGCGTACAACTCCTCGAAGCAGCCGGAGAAGGCGCGGCCCCTCTTCCTCAAGGCATGGGAGACGGGAGTCGGGAAGGGCATCGACGAGCACGCCGTCGACGCCGCGCACATGATGGCGATCGTCGAGCCGCCGGAGAACCGGAACGCGTGGAACATCAAGGCGATGGAGCTCGCGGAGAAGTCCTCCGACGACAGGGCGAAGCGGTGGCTCGGGTCACTGTACAATAATATGGCATGGGACGCGTTCGACCGCGGCGACTTCGCGCTCGCGCTCGAGCTCCACGAGAAGTGCCTCGCGTGGCACGAGGCGAGGAACCCGAAGAGCCAGGGGACGCGCATCGCGAAGTGGTCGGTCGCAAGGCAGCTCCGCGCGCTCGGCCGCGCGGAGGAGGCGCTCGCGCGGCAGCGCGCGCTTCTCGACGAGTACGCGGCGATCGGCGAGGAGGACGGGTTCGTCTACGAGGAGATGGGCGAGTGCCTCCTCGCGCTCGGGAAGGCCGCCGAGGCGAAGCCGTGGTTCCGGAAGGCCCTTCCGAAGCTGGAGGCGATCGACTGGGTCCGGGACGACAAGCCCCGGATCGAGCGGCTCCGGAAGCTTGCCGCCGGGTAGCGGGCGCTCTGCCACGCCGTAGGGGTGCGCAGCGCCGCGAGGGCGGGCCCCCGGAGCCCCCCCGGAGCAGGCGCCCTCGGTATCCGTAACGGGGATATGCGAACCCTCCTCCCCCTCGCGCTCCTCGCGGGTCTCGCCCTCGCCGACGGGCGATCGATCCGCTGGCACTTCCCCCACGAGTTCGAGGAGGCGCGCGCCCGCTCGCGCGACGAGAGCCGGATCCTGCTCGAGGTGCCTTCAGCGACGAGCGCGTGATCGCTCTCATGAACCGCCGGTTCGTGCCGTACTACTTCAACCGGAGCGGGATGGGGGAGGGCGGGAACGCCGCCGCGAGCGCGTTCACGAAGGGGAGGACGAAGAACCCCTACGCGTACTTCGCGGCGTTCGCGCCCGACGGGACCTACCTCGGCGAGTCGGCGCTCTACGCGACGAAGGACGAGGTGCTCGCTTGGCTCCGGAAGCTCCTCGACGACCACCCGGAGTGCGACAAGCCGACGCCCGAGGAGGAGCGCGCGGAGGGGCTCGCCGCCGCGCGCGTGCTCGAGGAGACCGGCCGGTTCAAGGAGGCGCGCGAGCGGTACGCGGCGATCGGGTCGCCGCTCGACGAGGCGCGGCTCGCGCGCTACGCGGGGGACTTCGAGGCGCACGAGAAGGCGCTCGCCCGGGTCGGGGCGGCGGACGAGGCGGCCGCGGAGAGAGGGCTCCGGCTCGTGGCGGAGCGGAAGTGGTCGGACGCGCGGGCGGCGCTGGAGAAGGCGGTGCGCGCGCACCCGGAGAGCGGGCGGCAGGCGGAGATGCGGTTCGCGCTCGGCGTCGCGTGCTGGTTCCTCGACGACCGCGACTGGGCGAAGTTCCACTGGATGTGGGTGGTCGAGAACCTGCCCGACGACCGCCTCTACATGCGCTGCAAGGTCGCCGCGGCCGCGGAGATCATGCCGTACGAGAACCCCGAGCTCGACAACCACGCGGCGAAGGGGAACATCGGCACGGAGCACATCGTGCGGGAGGTGGCGAAGTCGCGGGCGGTCTACGGGCGCCTGCTGCCCCTCTGGCAGAAGGGACCGTAGGGCGCTCCCGCCTCCGCCAAGGCTACGGCGGGCAAGCCGGGGGCGGTCAGCGCCGCTTCCGCGTCGGTACCGGCGCCTGCGGCGGCCCCGGCTCCGGCGGCGCGAAGCCGAGCGCGGCGAGCACCTGCGCGGGATCGACCTTGCCGTCGGCCGCGCCGTCGAGGCCGTCCACCTTCCGGAGCTGCTCGAG
>JAKLKT010000322.1 GCA_023150495.1 Planctomycetota bacterium | reverse complement strand
GGCGGGAGTGGCGCTCCACGTCGCTCGCGACCGGCGCCTTGCCCGCGCGCACCTGCGCGAGGAACTCCACGAGGCCCCGCGCGATCGCCGCCGCGTCGTCCAGGGGCACGATCGTGCCGACGGCTGCGTCGCGCAGCACCGCCGCCGTGTCGCCGCTTGCGTCCGTCAGCGCGAGGATCGGACGCCGCGCGCGGAAGTACTCGTACACCTTCGCCGGCACCTGGTGGTTGCAATTGCTCGCCTGGAACAGCAGAAGCCCGTCCGCGCGGAGCATCTCGCGCAGCGCGTCCCGGTAGGGCACCTGCGGCTCCAGCTTCACCACGTCGCCGATCCCGCGCTTCTCGATCTCCGCGCCGTGCGTCCCGTCGTGGCCCGTCGCCCGGAGCACGATGCGGAGTTTCGTGGCGTCGATCGCGCCCTGCCGCTTCAGCTCCGCGAGCGCGTCGAAGAACGGCCGCGGGTCGCGCTCCGAGGGGTAGAGGATCCCGCTGTGCACGAGCGTCGCCGGCCCCCCGCGCCCCCCCGCTTCCATTCCGCGCTCGGCCTCCGCGAACGGCGCCTCGTCGTACCCGTTCGGCAGCACGACGAACCGCTCCGCCGGCACCGACGGGTACCGCTCGCGGTACATCCGCGCGGCGCCGGGCGTCGTGAAGACGACCCGCGCCGCGTGCTCCATCGCGCGCCGCTCGATCTCCCGGAACGCCCGGAACTGCCGCGGGTCCGAGGGATACCCCTCCTCGGTCATCGAGTCGCGGAAGTCCGCGATCCACGGGAGGCCGGTCCTCCGCTGCAGCCGGTATCCGATCAGGTGCGCGGTCGCGATCGGGTACGTCGTCCAGATCGCCGCGGGCCGGTACCGCCGCACGAGCTTCATCCCGAGCGGGATCGCGCCGAGCGCCCACGTCGCCCACCGGTCGGGCCGCGCGAGGAACCCCGGGTAGCGCCCGCCGATCGACAGGTGCCGCTTCGCGTCGAGCGCGAACGCGCGGTGGACCGGCACCCCAGGGGGGATGTCCTTCAGCTGGTCGTCCGACCTCGTCTCATACGCGCGCGGGTGCGCGGAGAGCACGACCGGATCCCACCCGCACTCCGGCAGGTAGCGCGAGAACGTGAGCGCGCGCTGGATCCCGCTGCTCCCCGTGCACGGCGGGTAGTGGTACGCGACCATGAGCACGCGCGGGCTCACGGCAGCTCCGTGATCGGCTTCTCGAACGTCCCGCGCGGCCGGATGAGCGTCGCGCGACCGCCGTCCACGAGCACCTCGGCGGGCATCGGGTGCGACAGGAACCCGACCGGGCTCGCGGAGAGGCCGTAGGCGCCCGACTGGAGCACGGCCACCAAGTCGCCGGCGCGCGTCGGCGCGAGCGAGGCGTCCCTCGCGAGAGTATCCAGGGGGGTGCAGAGGGGACCAACCACGGCGGCGGACTGCGAGGCAGCCTCCCCCACGCGCGACGCGTTCACGACCGGGTAGTCGCGCTTGATCACCTGGCCGAGGTTGCCCGACGCCGCGAGGTGGTGGTTCATCCCGCCGTCGAGGACGACGAACGTCTTCCCGCGCGACTCCTTCACGGTCCGCGTCCGCGCGAGGTAGATCCCCGCGGGCCCCGCGAGGAACCGCCCCGGCTCGAGGATCACGCGCGCGTCGACGCCCCTGAAGAGCTCCGCCGCCCCCGCCTTCACCGCGGCGAGGTCGAGCTCGCCTTCGTTCCCGAAGTAGGGCACGCCGAGGCCGCCGCCGAGGTCGATCGTCTTCACGGGCCGCCCGGCGACAGCCTCGGCGCGCCGCGCGACCTCGATCGCGCGCGCCCACTGCGCAAGCAGCACCTTCGCGTCGAGGATCTGCGTCCCCGCGAAGATGTGGATGCCCTCGAACGAGAGCCCCGGCCGCGCGCATATGTCCCGAACGACCTCGTCGAGGATCTCCTCGTCGAAGCCGAACGCGGCGGGCTGCCCGCCCATCCGCATCGCGCCGCCGGAGACGTCCGCCTTCGGGTTCACGCGCACGGAGACCGGCACGGGCCTGCCCCCGGAGCCCCCCAGCTTCGAGAGGAAGGAGATCTCCTCTCGCGACTCGACGTGGATCTCGCCGATGCCCCGCTCGACCACGAGCCGGAGCTCCTCCTCGCCCTTGCCCGGCCCGGCGAAGAGGATGCGCTCGGGCGCCCCGCCAGCGGCCCGCGCGCGCAGGTACTCGGCCGCCGACGCGACCTCAAGCCCGGCGCCAGCCTTCGCGAAGACGGAGACGACCGCGGGATTCGGGTTCGCCTTGACCGAGTAGTAGACGTCGGCCTTGGGCACCGCCGCGCGGAGGAGGTCGAGGCGCGCGCGGAGGATCCCGGCGTCGTACGCGTAGAGCGGCGTGCCGAACTCGCGGGCGAGGCGCGAGACGGGGATGCCCCCCACCGTCAGCTCGCCGTCTCTCCGGGGGAAGTGAGGGAGCAGCGAGGGCAGGAGGGGGTGCATTCCTACGCCACTTGCCCCGCGGCGCGCTGCGCCTTCAGGAGCTTGTAGTCCACCTTGCCGTTCGGGGAACGCGGAAGCTCGTCCACGTACTCGATCTCGCGCGGCACCATGTGCGCCGGGAGGTCCCTCGCGCAGCGCGCGAGGATCGACCCGGTGTCCCTCGGCTTCCCCTCCGCGGCGACCGCGACCGCGTGCACGCGCTCGCCGACCGCGGGGTCGGGCACGCCGATCACCGCGACCTGCGCGAGGAGCCCGGACGCCATGAGCACCTCCTCGACCTCGGAGGGGCTGATCCGGTAGCCGCTCGACTTGATCATCGCGTCGCCGCGGCCCACGAAGTAGAGGTAGCCGTCGTCGTCCATCCGCACGAGGTCGCCGGACCAGCAGACGACGTCGCTGCCCTCGTCGGGGGCGACGAGCGGGTTCGGACGCAGCACGCGCGCCGTGTCCTCCGGCCGGTTCCAGTAGCCGAGCGAGACGGTCGGGCCGCGGTGGACGAGGATGCCCGTCTCGCCGGGCCGGCAGCGCTCGCCCTTCTCGTTCACGACGAGGATCTCGGTCTCGGGGATCGCCTTCCCCATCGAGCCCGGCCTCCTGTCGATCTCCGACGGCGGCAGGTAGGTCGAGCGGAACGCCTCGGTGAGGCCGTACATGAGGAAGAAGTCCGTGTGCGGGAGGAGCGTGCGGATCTTCCTCACCGTCTCCGTCGGCACCGCGCCGCCGCTGTTCGTGAGGTAGCGGAGGTGCGGGAGCGGCGTCTTCGGCAGCGACGGCGCGGCGCCCGCGAGCAGCGCCCACACGGTCGGCACGCCCGCGAGGCCCGTGATCCGCTCGCTCGCGCAGGCGCGCACGATCTCGTCGCCGAACCGGAACGCGAGGAGCACGGCCGTCGCGCCCTTGTCGACCGACGTCACGAGCTGGTTCAGCCCGTAGTCGAAGCTGAACGGGAGCACGGAGAGGATCCGCTCCTCCTCCCGGATCCCGAGGTAGGTGCAGACGATCCGCGAGCCCGCGAGGAGGTTCCTGTGCGAGAGCATCACCCCCTTCGGGCGCCCGGTGGAGCCCGAGGTGTAGAGGATGGCCGCGAGGTCCTCGCCGATGCAGGCGCTCGGGGCGCCGGGCGCGCGCGGCTCGTCGAAGAGGCGCGCGACGACGCGCGGGTCGGCCGCGCCGCGCGGGTCGTCGACGAGGAGCACGCGCTCGAGCGACGGCGCGTCCTTGAGCGCCTCCTCGAGCATCTTCCAGCGGAGCCCGGTCGTGATGAGGATCCGGACGCCGCAGTCGTTGACGATGTGCGCGACCTGGGGCGGCTTCAGGAGCGCGTTGCACGGGACGAAGACGCCGCCCGCGCGGCTGATCCCGAAGATCGACGCCGCCTCCTCGAACGACTTGTCGAGGAAGATCGCGACGCGGTCGCGGCGCGCGAGGCCGAGGTCCCTGAGGATCCCGGCGCAGGTCGAGGCGGCCGCGAGCAGCTCGCCGTAGTCGAACCGCCGCTCCTTGTCGACGACCGCCTCCTTGCGCGGGAGGCGCTCTGCCGTCGCCTCGAGGAGGTGGTGGAGAAGGTAGGCCACGCCCCCTCCTAGGCCTTCTTCGCCGCGACGAAGCGGGCCACGCTCGCGATGCTGTCGAAGTTCGAGGGGTTCAGCTCCTCGTCGCCGATCCGGATGCCGTAGGTCTTCTCGAGGAACGCGACGAGGTCGAGGATCCCCAGCGAGTCGATGATGCCGCTGTCGAGGAGCGAGTCCTCGTCCGTCACGCCGGCCGTGGCCGCGAGGGGGAACCGGCGGCGAATGAACGCCCGGATCTCGTCCTTCGTTCCGGGCGTGGCGTGGGCTCGGGATTCGGGCATCAGGGGAAGCCTACCGGCAAATGACGGACCACGGAAGGAGGGGGCCCGGGGGGCGCCCCGCGTCGATCCGGTGCGACGGGGCGGGTCCGGGCGTC
>JAKLKT010000321.1 GCA_023150495.1 Planctomycetota bacterium | reverse complement strand
TTGACGTCGCCGTGCACGACGCCCGCGGCATGCGCGGCCTCGAGCCCGGCGACGATCTGCGACGCGATCCTCAGCGACCGCGGCACCGGGAGCCGGTTCGACGCGCCGAGGATCGCGGCGAGCGTCGTGCCCTCGACGTACTCCATCTCGAACATCCACGCGCGGATCTCGCCGGGCGGGTGGATCCGGTAGAGGGTCACGATCCGCGGGCTCACGACGCGCGCGATGGCGCGCGCCTCCCTCTGGGCCCGCCGGCGGTAGCCGTCGTCGACCGTGTCGTCCGGCAGCGGCACGACCTTGAGCGCGACCTTCCGCCCGATCCGCCGGTCCTCCGCAAGGAAGACCTCGCCGAACGCCCCCCTCCCGAGCCGCGAGAGGACACGGAGATCCCCGACCTCACTACCCACGGCGATCGGGTCGCCCGAACCCATCCGCCTCGCAAGTATACGCCGCGCGCGGCTACACTACGTCCGGGAGGTTCCCATGGCGAACACGCTGGACCAGATCCGGAAGGAGATGGGCGAGTGGGAGGCGAAGCTCCAGCGGCTGCGGGTGAAGGCGGACCTCTCGCGGATGGAGCTCCGGGACCTCGTCACGAAGGCCGAGACGAAGTTCCGCGCCGTCCGCGAGAGCCTCGCCAACGCGGCCGACGAGGGCGCCGCCAGGGCCGGGAGCGCCGCCGCCGGCACGAAGGCGGCCTGGGCGTCGTTCAAGGACGCGTACCACGCCGCGATGGAGAAGCACCGCGACGGCTGAGATGGATGGGAGGGGGCGCGGGGGAGGGTGCGGTCCCCGGTAGAATCCCCCGCGATGCGGCCGGCACGGACGATGGACAAGGTCGGGGGCGCGCTCGTCGCCTCGACGGCGGTGCTCGAGGGCGAGTTCACGCTCGCGGACGGCGTCTCCGTCTGGTGGAACAGCGTCCTGCGCGGCGACGACGCGCCGCTCTTCGTCGGCGAGCAGACGAACATCCAGGACCTCTGCATGGTCCACCCCGACCCGGGCGTTCCGCTGCGCATCGGGCGCGACGTCACGATCGGGCACAAGGCGACGATCCACTGCGTGCGGATCGGCGACCGCTGCCTCATCGGCATCAACTCGACGCTCCTCACCGGCGTCGAGATCGGCGAGGACTCGATCGTCGCCGCCGGCGCCGTCGTGCCCGAGGGCATGGTCGTCCCGCCGCGCGTGATGGTCGCGGGCGTGCCGGCGAGGATCAAGCGGGACGTGCGGCAGGACGAGATCGACTTCGCCGTGACGCGCGCGGAGAAGTACTGGCGCGAGGCCCGGCGTCGCGCGGGCATCCTCTGATCCCGCGCTACAATCGCGTCGTGGCGAAGGTCGCGGGCCTCGCGCTCTTCCTCTCGGCCGTCTCCCTGGGCGCCGCCGTCGTCGCGCTCGCCCGGAGGCCCCCGGAGCCCCCCCGCGCACCGTCCCGCGCGGACCGCGACGGAGCACTCGCCGCGGAGGTCGCCGAGCTGCGACGCGAGGTCGAGGTCCTGAAGGCAGGCCGGCCGCCGGAGCGCGCCGGCGGGGACGTGCCCGCCCCGCCTCTCCTGCCGCAGCGCGCCTCCGTCGGGGGCGGCGACGATCTCCATGCGATCGTCGACGACGCCGTGGCGAAGAGGACCGAGCGGGTCCTCGACGAGATGCGTGCGAAGGCGGACCGGAAGCCCGCGATGGACGTCTTCGCCTCGACGCTCGAGCTGTCCGAGGAGCAGCGCTTCTCGACGGCGCGCGTGGTCGCCGAGGGCCAGCGCGAGGTGCACGCGATCCTCGCCACGCCGGCGGCGGACGGCACCAACCTGCTCGACCAGCTCGTCGAGATGGCCGCGAAGGGCCTCGCGGAGCCGGGCAAGGACCCCGGCTGGGGGCCGTGGTTCGCCCGGGTCCTCACCGAGAAGGTGCCGGGCACGGACGAGACCTACGGCGCGCGCATCGAGGCGGTGAAGAAGGGCATGCGCGCCACGTTCCAGCGCGAGTGGTCGAAGGCCCAGTACGAGGAGTTCGAGGCGTGGGGCGTCGACCCCACGGAGATCGAGAGCGTGCCCGGCAGCCCGAACGAGGCGCTCTGGAAGCGCGTCGCCGAGCGCGCGCGGCAGCTCGGCGCCGCGCTCCCGAGCGACTGATCCGTGTATGCTCGGCGCCATGGCCGACGCGCGCGCCTTCCAGGACGACTACCCCGACGACGTCGCCCACTGCTACGGCTGCGGGCGGCTGAACGGGAAGGGCCTCCGCGTCCGGAGCTTCTGGGACGGCGACGAGACGGTCTGCCGCTTCGTCCCCGCCCCCCACCACACCGCGCTCCCGGGCTTCGTCTACGGCGGCCTCATCGCGTCGCTCATCGACTGCCACGCGACGGGCTCGGCCGCGGCCGCCGGCGCCCGCGCCGACGGACGCCCCGTCGGGTCGTACCGCTACGTCACCGCGGCGATCAAGGTCGACTACGTTGCGCCGACGCCCCTGGGTCCGCCGCTCGAGCTTCGCGGCACGATCAGGGAGGTGAAGGGACGGAAGGTGGTCGTCGCGGTGTCGGTCCGCGCGAACGGCATCGAGACCGCCCGCGGCGAGGTCGTCGCCGTGCGGCTGCCCTGATGCCTCACACGCACTTCGCGAGGATCGCCATGTCGGCGTCGTAGGACTCCCGCGGGAGCGGCCCGAACGAGAAGCGGATCATCGGCCCGAGCGGGCCCTTGTCGCCGCGGCGCTTCATGTCGCAGAGCCGGCCCGGGAGGATGCCGGCGTTGTGCTTGAAGAGCCGCTCGTTGAACGCGTCGCCCGTGAGCCCCTCCGGCAGCCGTGCCCAGTGGTAGAAGCCGCCCGTCCCCGTGAAGAGCTCGAACCCGAGTCCGGAGAGCCCCTCCCCGTACCGCCTCCGCTGCGCTCCGTAGAACTCCGCCACCGCGTCGCGCGCCCGGCGCACGCGGTCACGCCCGAGCAGCTCCGTCACGTAGAGCTGCGACGCACGCGAGACGCCGCCCATGCCGAAGCTCGAGTAGTTGCGGAGGATCTCGATGTGCCGCTTCGCCGCGACGCACCAGCCGACGCGCATGCCCGGCACCTGGAGCCCCTTCGTCGCGGCGCCCACGACGAAGAGGTCCGTCGCGTCGATGTTCTTCACGTACCGGAGCGCGCTCTCGGGCCCGGGATCGCCGTAGAACTCGTACGCCTCGTCGAGGAGCGCGCCGCAGCCCGGCCGCGAGTACGCCTCGACGAGGCGCCGCAGGTCCTCGCCGCGCGTCGCGACGCCGGTCGGGTTGCACGGGTTGCTCCTCACGAGGAAGCGCCCCGGCGGATGGTCCTCGAGGCGCGGCCGGAACCGGTTCCCGACGCCGCTCGGGATGATGTCGAACGGGCGGCGGAGCACCTTGAGCAGGTCCCAGTAGGGCGTGTACTCGGTCTCCTCGATCGCGACCGTGACGTCGTCCCTGAGGAACGCGAGCACGGCGAAGAGCGCCGGCCGCCCGCCGGCGAAGACCGCGACGTGGTCCGGCGTGATCCCCGCGCCGTAGAACTCGTTGTAGTAGTCCGCGATCGCCCGCCGGAGCGGCGGCTGCCCGTCCGCCTTCGGGTACATGCGGTCCACGGCGCCGATCGCGATCCGGTCGGGGAGCGGCGGCCCGCCCGGCAGCTCTGTCGTGAGCGGGAATCCCTGCGCCCACGGGTGCGTGCCCGGCTCGCCCATGTAGGTGCCGGTCGCGTCGGCGAAGCGGAAGAGGGTCTCGTAGACCCCCATCGGGGGGAACTCGCGGAGGATCATCCCGCGGAGCTTACCCGGCGCGCCCCTCCAATTCCTCCCAGCGAGCGTAGAGCCGCGCGACCTCGTCCGCCGCCTCGGCCCGCTCGCGCGCCACCCGCTTCGCGTCCGCCGTCGCGTAGAGCCCCGGGTCGCCTAGCTGCGCGTCGAGCGCCGCGAGCCTCTTCTCCGCCTCGGCGATCGCGTCGGGAAGGCCCTGGAGCTCCTGCTTCTCCTTCCACGTGAGCCGCGACACAACGGCCTTCTCCCGCACGGGAGGGGATTTCGGGGGGCTCCGGGGGACGCTTTCCTCGCGCATCCGGTCGAGGAGGCTCGAGGCGTCGCCCGCGTGGTGGCGGACCGCGCCGCTGCCGTCCATGTAGAGGAGCCTCGTCGCGACGCGGTCGAGGAATAAGCGGTCGTGGCTCACGACGAGCACGGACCCCTCGAAGGCGACGAGCGCCTCCTCGAGCACGCGGAGCGTCATCAGGTCGAGGTCGTTCGTCGGCTCGTCGAGCACGAGGAAGTTGCCGCCCTTGAGCAGGAGCTTCGCGAGGAGCACGCGGTTCCGCTCGCCGCCGCTGAGCTTCCCCACCGGCGTCACGAACATCTCGCGCGGGAAGAGGAACCCGTCGAGGAAGCTCTCGACGCGGACGTCTCGCTCGCCGACGCGCACC
>JAKLKT010000320.1 GCA_023150495.1 Planctomycetota bacterium | reverse complement strand
GGCGGCGGCGAGGCGTCGGGCTCGCCGCGGGGCGCCCGCCCCTCACTCACCCGCGACCTCGACCCTGCGGGGCGGCTCGTCGCAGATGTAGGGCGGCTGGAACTCCTCGGGGCGGATGCCGCCCATCTCGAGGCCGGGCGACGTGACGTTGCGCAGGTACACCGACGTGTCTGCTCGCCGGAGGAGGTCGGAGGCGAGCCGCAGGCCGCGCTCGCGCGCGGCGGGCCCGGCCGTGTCGGGGATCGCGATCTCGAAGGCCGCAAGCGCCGGCTGGCCAGTCCCCGGGGGCGGCGTCGGCAGCGCGAGGATCTCGGCCGTCGACAGGATCTCGCGGGACGCCCACTCCCACGCGCCGGCAAGGACCGCGCGCCGTATGCCGCGCAGGACGAGCTGGCGGTCCTCTTCCCCCGCGAGCGGGAACACGATCGCGTGCGGCGTGAACTCGGCGAGCTGCTCCCACCGGAGGAAGAGCCCGTCCTCGGACTCCGTCGCGCGCCACTCGCGGGCCCGCCGGTGGAGGTCGCCGAGCCGTGCCGCGAGATCCTCCCCCCCCGCCACGTCGACCCACGGGGAGTCCGCGGTGACGAAGTGCCGCCCGGCCCAGCTCGAGCCGCGCGTCAGGTCGTCCGCGAGCTTCCCCGCGCGCGCGCGCAGTGCCTCCGACGCCCCCGGCGGCAGCACGACGATCACGCTCCCCGCGGAGCCGGGCAGCCGGACGTCCTCGGGCCAGACGAGCACCGGCTGCTCGCTGACCTTCCTGTCCACGCGGTCCTCGACGCACCGGAAGCGGTCCCCTTCGCCGTCCGCGGGCCAGCAGAGCATCCGAACGCCCCGCCCCGCGTCCAGCCGGTCGCCGAACATGTGATAGGAGTCGTAGTCCGTCGAATAGGTGACATCCACGCTCTCACACGCGGCGAGAGCAAGGAGCGGGAGCGATGCCGCGAGCCGCATCGCCCCATCGTCGCGGTCGCGGGCCCGATTGCAACGACCTACCGTTGCGTGACAAGCACCGGCGTCCGCGCCCGTCCGAAGCTCTCGTCCACGACCCGCTCGCGCGGGTCCTCCGCGAGGAACGCGCGGATCTCCGCCGCGCAGCGCCGCGGGGCCTCGCTCGGCAGCGCGTGCTTCGCGTCCGCGAGCACGTGCAGCCACGCGTCCGGGAGCTGCGCCTGCAGCTTGTACGCGACCGCGACGCCGAAGGTCTCGTCGCACTCGCCGTGCAGCAGCAGGCACGGCCGGTCCACGCGCGCGTAGTCCGCGACGAGCTCGCGGATGCGCGGCCAGTCAGGCACCTCGTCCTCCGTGAAGGGCACCGCCTGCCGGATCATCGCCTGCGCCGCGCGGCGCCGCGGCCCGTCGCGGAGCACCTCGACCATCCGCTCCGCCTCCAAGCGCGGCACGCGCCGCGGCTCGACCGCGCCCTGCCGCATCGCCTTCGCGGTGCTCTCCTCGAGGATCTCGGTCACGTCCGCGATCGTCACCTTGACCCCCGAGAGCCCGAGGATCTTCATGAACATCGGGTGCTTCTTCTCGACCGCGAAGTCCACGGGGGAGAGCAGCACGACGCGCTCGACCCGAAGGAGCACGTCCGCGAACTCCTCGCGCAGCGCCGCGTCGCCGAGCATCCGCAGGATCACCATCGAGCCGAGCGAGTGCCCGACGAGCGCGACGCGCCGCGCCCGCGCGCCGTCCGCATGGAGCCGCTCCCGCAGCGCGCAGAGGACGTGCCGCGCGAGCGCCGTCGGCGAGTACCCCTCGGGCCCCGCGACCGACGGATGCGGCCTGTCCGACAGCCCGCAGCCCGGCAGGTCGAGGAGCAGCAGCGAGTGGTCCTGCCCGAGGTCGCCGATGACGTACTCCCACGTGCGGCTGTCCGAGAGGACGCCGTGCAGGAGGACGACGAGCCACTCGCCGTCCGCCCGCGTCTCGCGGAAGTGGAGCTCGACCGCCTCGCCGCCGACCTCCGCGCCGGCCACGCGGCCGCGCTCGTTCGGGAGCGTCGCGCCCGCCGCCCTGAGATCCTCCATCTCCGCGGACGGGTCGGGCATGTTCCGGTACGTGCTCGCGCACGCGGCGAGGAGAAGGGGAAGTGCGATGCGCATGCCCGGCGAACTGCGCGCGCCCGGGCGCCCGGGACAGGGGAATCGGGTAGAAGAGGGGGGGCGCGGGGGGGAGTCCCGCCCCCGGAGCCCCCTGCAGTTATCCCTCCATGGCGGACGAGAGCGACGAGATCGAGGACCTCCTCTCCAGGGCCGGCCGCGGCGACCGCGCGGCCTTGGACGAGCTTTTCGCGCGCCACCGGGAGCGGCTCACGCGCATGGTGCGGATGCGGCTCGACCGGCGCGTGCAGGGGCGCGTGGATGCGTCGGACGTGATCCAGGAGACCCACGTCGAGGCGCTGGAGCGCCTGCCCGAGTACCTGCGCGACCGGAAGCTGCCGTTCTTCCTCTGGCTGCGCTTCCTCGCGGCGCAGAAGGTGATCCAGCTCCACCGCCACCACCTGGGCGCGCAGCGGCGCGATCCGCGGCAGGAGGTGCGCCTCCACGGAGGCCCGCTGCCGGAGGCGACGTCGGTCGCGCTCGCGCAGCAGCTGCTCGGGAGCTACACGGGGCCGAGCGAGGCGGCCGCGCGCGCCGAGCTCAGGCTGCGGCTCGAGGAGGCGCTCAACGCGATGGAGCCCGTGGACCGCGAGATCCTCGCGCTGCGCCACTTCGAGCAGCTCTCGAACGCGGAGGCGGCGAAGGAGCTCGGGCTCGAGGAGGCCGCCGCCTCGAAGCGCTACGTCCGTGCGCTGCGGCGGCTGAAGGGCGTCCTCGCCGGCGCGGAAGGCGGGTCCGACGTGTGAGCGAGGAGCTGCTCGACGGGCTTGCGGAGGAATTCCTCGCGCGCCTGCGGCGCGGGGAGGCGCCGTCGGTCGCCGAGTACGTCGAGCGCCACCCCGACCTCGCGGACGACATCCGCGACCTCTTCCCGTCGTTGCTGCTGATGGAGGAGGCGGCGCGGCCCGTGAGCGCGGAGCGGGCGACGCCCCCGCGGCCCATGCCCTCGCAGCTCGGCGAGTACCGGATCCTGCGCGAGGTCGGGCGCGGCGGCATGGGCGTCGTCTACGAGGCGGAGCAGGTGACGCTCGGCCGCCACGTGGCGCTCAAGGTGCTGCCGCGCCGCCTCGGCGACGAGAGGATGCTCGACCGCTTCCGGCAGGAGGCGCGCGCCGCGGCCCGGCTGCACCACACGAACATCGTCCCGGTCTTCGGCGTGGGGGAGCACGGGGGCACGCACTACTACGCGATGCAGTTCATCCGGGGCCGCGGGCTCGACGAGGTCGTCGCGGAGCTGCGCCGGCTGCGCGCGAGCGGGACGCCGGTGGCCGCGGGGCCGCTCGAGATCGCCGACCCGCGCGCCTACTACCGGAACGTGGCGCGGATCGGGCTCCAGGTCGCGGAGGCGCTCGCGTACGCGCACAAGCAGGGCGTGCTCCACCGGGACATCAAGCCGTCGAACCTGCTCCTCGACGCCGAGGGCACGGTCTGGGTCACGGACTTCGGCCTCGCGAAGGAGGAGGGCGCGGACCAGCTCACGCAGACGGGCGACATCGTCGGCACGATCGTCTACATGGCGCCCGAGCGGTTCCACGGCTGGGCGGACCCGAGGAGCGACGTCTACAGCCTCGGCCTCACGCTCTACGAGGTGCTCATCCTCGCCCCCGCGTTCACCGACACGAACTACCAGCGCCTGCTCAAGAAGGTGCTCGACGAGCCGCCTCCGCCGCTGCGCCGGTTCGACACCATGATCCCGAGGGACCTCGAGACGATCGTGATGAAGGCGATCGCCAAGGAGCCCGCGCAGCGCTACCGCTCCGCGAACCAGCTCGCGAAGGACCTCGACCGCTTCCTGCAGGGCGAGCCGATCCGAGCGCGGCGTTCCTCGGTCCGCGAGCGGGTTGCCCTCTGGGCGCGCCGGAGCCCCGCGTCCGCCGCGCTCGTCGCCGTGACGTTCGCGGCCGCGGCGATCCTCGTCGGGGCGGCGCTCTGGTACGGCCGGCAGCTGAGCGACGCCATCGCCGAGGACGCGAAGGCGGAGGACGTCGCCGTCGCGCAGCGGGCCGAGGTGGAGCTCGCGCTGCGGCGGACGCGCGCGATCGCGCTCGCCTACGCCTCGGAGATCGAGGAGGGGAGGGACCCGGTGCTCTCCCTCCTCCTCGCGCGCGAGGCCGCGAGGACCATGGAGACGCCTGAGGTCCTCGCGCGCCTCGCGCGCGCGGTCCGCGCCGGCGGCGGGGAGCCGCCTCGGGAGGGCTCGACGCTCGCGGGGCTCCTCGCGCTCTCGGACTCCCTCGTGACCCGCGATCTCACGCCGGAGGAGAGACGGCGGTTCGCCCCCCTCCTCGATCGCGGACCCTGAGCGGCGCCCCGCGCCGCGAAGGCTA
>JAKLKT010000319.1 GCA_023150495.1 Planctomycetota bacterium | reverse complement strand
GTCCTTCTCGGGCACGGAACCGAGCACCAGATCCAAGGTAACCGCTACTCCTTCCCCTTCCCGGAGCCCATCCCCTTCTCCTTCCCCTCGAAGTACCTGAGCACCGGCGGATAGAGCTTCTTCAGGCTCTCGAGGTTCCTCGCGAGCAGCGGGCTCTTGTCGGCCCCCTCCTGCGCGCGGTCGAGGTGCCCCTTGAAGTCGCCGCGGGCACCCATGAGGGAGAGGATCGCGCAGCCGTACTCCATCTCGGGGCTCGCCCCCGCGATCTCGGCGGCGCGGCAGACCCACGCGTAGCCGCCCGGGCCCTGCTCGCGGAGCTGGCTGAAGCAGCCCTGCGCGTAGCCGGCGTCGAACCACGCGAGGGCGGAGGGCTTCTTCGCGGCTTCCGCGTCGAGCACGCGGCTCGCGAGCGCGCGGAGGAGCGCGTCGCGGCCCGCCTGGGAGTCCTCGAGGTAGATCGTCGCGCGGCGGAGGGTCTCCATGCGGACGAGGACGGGCATCCTGGCGTCAAGGAGCGAGAGGGTGTCCTCGACGGTCTTCCTCGCGTCGTAGCAGTCGTCCCGCGCGAAGGCCTCCTTGCCCCACGGCAGCGACTTCGCGTCGCCGATCTCGACGGGCCAGCAGATGGCCGGGGGCCCGGCGCGGACGCTTCCGGCGGCGGTGAGCAGCAGTGCGATCCCGAGTACGCGTCGCATGTGATCTCCTTTCCCCAAAGACGGTCCAGCAGGGTCAACGGTTAGCAGGTCAAGGGTTTACCTGCGAGACGGGCGCAAGCCGTTTTGGGGGAACGACTTACGGTGCGCAAGGTGCGCCAGTGGTGACGCAGGCCGTGCGCCAGCGGTGGCGCACCCTCGCGCTCGTAATCCCCGCGACCGCAAGCACTTGCGCGAACCGCTCAGGTCAACCGTTACCCTGTGCGGATGAGGTTGCTGACGGGGGACCGGCCGACGGGGCGGCTCCATCTCGGGCACTACGTGGGCTCGCTCAAGAAGCGGGTCGAGCTGCAGGACAAGTACGAGACCTACCTGCTCGTCGCCGACCTGCACATGCTCACGACGAAGCTCGAGAAGACCGACATCCAGGCCGTCCTCGACAACGCGCGCGGCATGGTGCTCGACCACCTCGCCTGCGGCATCGACCCCGCGAAGGTCACGATCTACCTCCAGTCCGCCGTCCCCGAGGTCTACGAGCTCAACCTCATCTGCGAGATGCTCGTCACCGTCAACCGGCTCTCCCGCCTCCCGTCCTTGAAGGACATGGCGCGCGCGGCGCACATCACCGAGATGCCCTTCGGCCTCCTCGGCTACCCCGTCCTACAGGCGGCCGACATCCTCCTCCCGAGGGCCCACATCGTCCCGGTCGGCAAGGACAACGCCGCGCACGTCGAGATCACGCGCGAGATCGCCGGCCGATTCAACCGTCTCTACGGGGAGGTCTTCCCCGAGCCCGAGCTCCTCCTCGGCGACGTCCCGACGCTTGTCGGCACCGACGGCAGGCAGAAGATGTCGAAGAGCCTCAACAACGCGATCTTCCTCTCCGACGACGCGGCGACCGTGGAGAGGAAGATCCGCGCGACCTTCACCGACCCGAAGCGCGTCCACGCCGACATCCCCGGGACGGTCGAAGGGAATCCGGTCTTCATCTACCACGACGCGTTCAACGACGACCGCGCCGAGGTGGCGGACCTGAAGGAGCGGTATCAGCAAGGGGGCGTGGGGGACGCGGAGGTGAAGGCGAAGCTCACCGCCGCCCTCAACCGCTTCCTCGCCCCCCTCCGCGAGCGCTACGCGCGGTACGACAAGGACCCCGCCCTCGTCGACGGGATCCTCCTCGAAGGCACGGAGAAGATGCGGGAGGTCGCGAAGGCGACCATGAAGGAGGTCCGATCCGCGATGGGGATCGGATCGGCCTGGAACCGCCTGCGGAAGGCCGCCGAGCGCCGCGCGAAGAAGGGGTAGGGCTCGCCCCGGAGGGGCGGAGGCGGGCCCCCGGACCCCCTCGATTTCCCGGGCCCCCCCGTGTGCTTTGATACGGGGCCATGCGAAACACCCTCGGCCTGCTGGTCCTCGGCGCGCTGGTCGCCGTTCCGCTCGTGTCCGTGCTCGAAGCGCAGGACGCGCCGGCGTCGCCCCACTCGCAGCTCCCCTCCGCCTCCCGCGTCTGGAACTTCCACTTCGCGGGCAAGAAGCGGCGCGGCGACGTGATCGAGCTCATCCAGCTCGACGACGCCAAGCACGGCGGCAAGGCTCTCGTCATCACGCACCTCGAGATGCGCATCCCCCAGTCGATGCGCGCGCAGCTCGAGGAGTTCTGGCAGGAGCCGGACAAGAAGCAGCGCGACGGCAAGCCCGCGTGGTCGCGGCGCGTGGTCCGCGGCGAGGCGTTCAGCGCCGGCGTGCTCGACAGCACGAGCGAGTGGATCCTCGTGAACTACGACTCGAACACCGGGATCGCGTTCGCGCCCGCCACGCGCCCGTCGATCGAGGTCACGTTCGGCAGCGGCGACCTCGAGATCTGGGCCGAGGGCTACTGGGCAGCCCCCTGACCCGGTACCGAGTACGCGGTCGCGACGCTCCAAGTCGCCCGCGGCCAAGGGTTTGCGACGCCCGGGTGCGGACTTCAGGTCCGCACCCGGGCGCGTCGATCGTGGGGGCATGGGCAATCGCGCCTCGCCCCGGCCCCCGGAGCCCCCTCCGGATCCGCCCAAGTGGCAGCAGGTGCTCGCCCCCAAGGCGCTGGAGGAGAGGGACGTCCCGGAACCCGAGCAGGGCCTCGTCGTCCAGGTGCCCGAGGACCGGCTCCACGACCCGCGCGAGGAGGCGCCGCTCTTCGCGCGGCTCCCGGAGCACGCGAAGGAGGACCTGCGCGACCGCTGGCGCGCGGTGGAGGGGGTGCGGGGGGACCAGGTCCTCCGGCGGAAGGAGACGGCGCTGCGATGGGTGGCCGAGGGCGCCGCGCTCCTCGCCCTCGTCGAGGCGCTCCTGCACACGCCCGCGCGTCTCGGCCTCCTGCTCGCGGCAGGCGTCGGCGCCGCGACCGGCGCTTGCGCGGCGGTCGCGAAGCCGGGCCCGCTCCGCTACGGCTTCCTGTTCATGGCGGTCTACATCGTGTTCGGCGCGCTTCTCGGCAGCCGGCACGTCGCCTACTACCTCTTCACGTCGCCGCTCGTCCTCGGTCTCGCGGGCGCGCTCGCGACGACCCACCGCCTCCAGCGCTTCGACGCGACCGAGCTATAGCCGCACGAACTCGACCGCGAGGTCCTCGCCGAGGAACGCGAACGACACCGGAAGGTCGAAACGCCGCGGCCCGATCGAGCCCGGGTTCACGAATCGGACGCCGCCCCTCGCCTCCTCCTTCGGGACGTGCGTGTGCCCGTAGAGGACGATCGCGATGCCCGCGGCGGCGGGATCGACGTCGAGCTCCGCGAGGTTGTGCAGCAGGAAGAGGCTCGCGCCGAAGGCATCGACGAGCTGCGTCGCGGGGAGCGCGCGCGACCACGCGCCGTGGTCGACGTTCCCGCGCACGGCGACGACCGGCGCGACCGCACCCAGCGCATCGAGGACGTCCGGGCTCCCGACGTCGCCCATGTGGAGGATCCGCTCGGCGCCCGCGAGCGCACGGAGGACCTCCGGGCGCACGAGGCCGTGCGTGTCGGACACGAGGGCCACGCGCCGCATCGGCTGCTCAGCCCGCGGGCCGCTCCCGATTGCGGATGCTCACGAGCCACCAGACGAACGCGGCGGTGCCGAACGGGAACGAGATCGAGAGGACGATGCTGATCGCGGCGGTCGCGGGCGCGGCGACCGCGGATCCGAGGGAACGCAGCACGGCGACCGCGAGGCACGCGAGGGCGAGGACGGCCTCGATGTTCCGGACGAGGCGCAGGGACCACGCGCTTTCCACGTCTCCCTTCGCGACCGAGTGCAGGACGACCGCGGCCAGCACGAGCACGAGCCCGTACACGAAGAGAAGCACCGTGTACGCGTTGACGTACGTCCGAGACATCGCAACGAGTCTATCGCGGCCGGGCCCTCCCGGCAGCGGGAAGTCGAGGGGGTCCGGGGGCAGCGCTACCGGCTGTAGGTCCCGACGAGCTCGCCCTGCGCGAGGACGTGCCCCTGGATCGCCTTCAGGAGGTCCGCCTTCGTCGCGCCGGCCTTCAGCGCGATCGGCGCGTCGAGAGCGAAGACCTTGAAGTGGTAGTGGTGCGTCCCGTGGCCCTTCGGCGGCAGCGGTCCCCCCCACCCCTCCTCGTCCCACGAGTTCGTGCCGGCGACGCCGAGATCGGTCCCCTCGTCGAGCCCCTTCAGGGTCGGGGGGAGACTCCACAGGACCCAGTGCACCCACGGCTCCGCCATGGGCGCATCGGGGTCGTCGCAGAGGAGCGCCAGCTCCTTCGCCGCCTTCGGCACGCCCGACCACAGAA
>JAKLKT010000318.1 GCA_023150495.1 Planctomycetota bacterium | reverse complement strand
TCTACGAGGCGAGCCTCGAGGGGGCCCGGGGGCAGGAGCGGATCGTGCCGCTCTGCAACGTCGGCGAGGTGCTCTACCGGAGGGGCGACGCCTCCGGCGCCCTCCGCAGCTTCTCGGAGGCGCTCGCGATCGCGCAGGCGACGGGCGCGACGGGGGATCTGTTCCTCTGCTACCACGGAGTCGGCCTCGCGCTCGAGGCGGCGGGCGAGCTCGAGGCGGCGCTCGCGAACTACGGGCTCGCCGAGGCGTGCATCGAGCGGTCGCGAGGGACGCTGCAGGCGGACGCCCTCCGCCAGAGCTACCTCGCCGGGCACACGGCGGTCTACGACCACGCGGCGGACGCCCTGCTCGCGCTCGGGCGGAAGGCGGAGGCGTTCGCCGCCGCCGAGAGGAAGAAGGCGCGCGTGCTCGTCGACGCGCTCGCCTCCGGCGGCATGAGGGTGACCAAGGCCATGACCGGCGAGGAGCGGGCGGAGGAGGCGCGCCGCGAACGCGACGCGGCCGCGATCGCGCGCGAGCTGGAGGCGGCCGTGCGAACCGACGAGCGCCGCGCGCTCCGGGCACGGCTCGCGGAGGCGCGGGGCGGCCTCGAGGAGCTCCGCGAGCGCATGTACCTCTCCCACCCCGACCTCCGGACGCTGCGCGCGCGCTTCCCGCCCGCGACGATCGAGGAGCTCGACCGGGCGCTCTTCTCGGGGGATCCGCGCGCGTGCGTGCTCTCCTACGCGGTGATCGGGAGCGAGGCGGTCCTCTTCCTCCTGCGCCGGGGCCCCGAGCCCCTCCTCGTCCGGACGGTCGCGGAGGACGTGCCGGCGCTCCGCGCGCGGGCGCGCGAGCTCTGGTCCGGATGCGCCGTCGCGAAGGGCGAGAACCGTGCCGCCGCGCGCGCCCTCTACGCCCTCCTCGTCGCGCCCGTCGAGAAGGAGATCGCGGACGCGAGCCACGTCGTGGTCGTCCCCGACGGCATCCTCCACGGCATCCCCTTCCATGCGCTCGAGGACGGGAGCGGACGCCGCCTGATCGAGAGGTGGCCGGTCAGCTACGCGCCTTCGGTGACCGCGCTCGCGAGGATGGCCGAGGTCGCGGACCGGCGCCGGGCGGAGGGCGCGGCGGACCTCGATCCGATGCTCGCCATCGGCGCGCCCCGGATGCCCCGCGGGTTCGTGAACCTCCCGAACGCCGGCAAGGAGGCCGCGGGGATCGCGGGCGCATTCGGCGCAACCGCGGTCCTCGGCCCCGAAGCCACGGAGTCGCGCGCCAAGCGGGATCTCTGCCGAGCGCGCCGCATCCATCTCGCCACGCACGGGAAGCTCGACGAAGCCTCGCCCATGTACTCCTTCGTCGTGCTCGGCGCCGACGAGGAGAACGACGGCTACCTCCATGCGCGCGAGATCGCGGATCTCGACCTGCGCGCGGAACTCGCCGTGCTCTCCGCGTGCGAGACCGCGCGCGGGCGGCAGGTGGAGGGAGAGGGGCTCGTCGGGCTCGCGTGGGCCCTGCTCGTCGCCGGCGTCCCGAGCACGGTCGTGTCCCAGTGGCAGGTGGCCGACGAGGCGACCGGCCTCCTCATGACCGCCTTCTACGAGAATCTCGGGAAGGGCGGGACGAAGGCGGAGGCCCTGCGGCAGGCCCAGATCCGCCTCCTCCGCGACGGGACGCACGGCCATCCCTACTACTGGGCGCCGTTCGTCGTCGTCGGCGACTGGCGCTGAGGGGATCGGGGGCCGCGCGGCTATGATGGCCGTCCGTGCCCTCTTCCCCGCACCCCATCACCCCCCTCGCCGCGGCGCTGCTCATGGCCGGCGCGCTCCTCGCCGCCGAGCCGCCCGAGATCGAAGAGGCGCTCGCGAAGGCGAAGGCGAACCGCCCGGAGCTCGAGAAGCTCCTCTCCCGCTACGCGGGCGACCCGGAGAAGCTCGCCGCCGCGCGGTTCCTCGTCGCGAACATGGAAGGGCACGGCTACGTCGTCTTCGGGCTCTACGACAAGGGGGGGAACGAGATCCCCTTCGAGGCGCTCGACCACAAGAGCTTCAAGGAGGCGGAGGCCCGTTACGACGCGCTCGAGAAGGAGAAGGGCCCGCTCGACTTCAAGCGGAAGACGTTCACGCCGGACCTCGAGGCGGTCAAGGCCGACTTCCTGATCGAGAACATCGACGCCGCGTTCGAGGCGTGGCGCGGGCACCCGTGGGGGAAGGAGATCCCCTTCGACGTGTTCTGCGAGACGATCCTCCCCTACCGCGGCAGCGAGGAGCCGCTCGTGCCGTGGCGGCGCGCGTGCCGGGAGCGGCTCGCCGACGTCTACGCGGGCCTCGCCACGACGGATCCCGCGGAGGCGGGGCGCGCCGTGCTCGGCGCCGCCGGGAAGTGGATCGGGTTCGACGAGATCTACTACCTCCACCCGACCGACCAGGGCTACGACGAGATGTGCCGGGGAAAGCTCGGCCGCTGCGAGGACATCAGCAACATGATGGCCTACGCCGCGCGCGCGAGCGCCGTGCTCTGCGCGACCGACTACACGCCGGCGTGGGCCGATCGCGACAACAACCACGCGTGGGAGGTGCTCCTCGACGCGCAGGGGAAGGGCAAGGCGCCGCTCACGCACCGCGCGGCGAAGATCTACCGGAAGACGTTCTCGATCCAGCGCGGGAGCCTCGGCGCGATCAAGGGCGACGAGCCGGCGCCGCGCTGGCTCTCGGGCACGCACTACAAGGACGTGACGGCGGAGTACCTGCGGACGACCGACGTCACGGTCGAGCCCGCTTCGCCGGAGGGTCGCCGCTTCGCCTACCTCTGCGTCTTCAACGGCGGCGAGTGGGTCGCGATCCACTGGGCGGAGCGCGGCGCGCTCGACCGGTGGACCTTCGCGGCGATGGGGCGCGGCATCGCCTACCTGCCCGCGTGGTACGACGGGAAGGATCTCCTCCCCGCCGCCCCACCTCTTCTCGTCCTCGAGGACGGCACGATCCGGCAGCTGCCGGGCGCCGGCGCGAAGACGCCGCTCCGGGCGACCGCGACCAGCCCGCAGAAGACGAGCCCCGACACGAACGTGACGACGCCGGTCTCGGATCTCGCCCCCGGGAAGACGTACGAGCTCTTCCGCTGGGACGCCCTTTGGAAGAAGGAAGGGGAGGGGGTCGCGGGGGAGGGGCCGCTCGTCTTCGAGGGGCTTCCGGAGGACGGGCTCTACTGGCTCGTCGAGAAGGGCTCGAAGAAGCTCGAGCGCATCTTCACGATCGAGGACGGAAAGCAGCGCTGGTGGTGACATGAAGCGGCTCCTCGTTCTCCTCCTCCTCGTCGCGGGCTGCCGCACGTGGGACGTGAACGCCTTCGGCGTGCCGGTCGGCAGGGAGCCGCCGCGCCACCTGCAGGCGTCGTCGGATCTCACGACGGACGAGACGATCGGCGTGATCGTGGTGCTCACGGCCATGGTCGGGCTCAGCGTCTGGGCCGCGGTCGAGTGGGGCGACTGCGATTGCTGGGACTGACGGAACACTCGTTCCTGCCGGCGGGCACCCGCGCGCCGGGGAGATGACCACGCCATGAAGCGACTGCTCGTTCTCCTCCTCCTCGCCACGGGCTGCCGCACGTGGGACGTGAACGCCTTCGGCGTGCCCCTCGGCGAGGAGCCGCCGCGCCACGTGCAGGCCTCCTCGGACCTCTCGGGCGAGGAGAAGCTCGGCGTCATCCTGATCCTCGCCGTCGCCGTCGGGGCCGGCGTCGCCGTCGCGCTCGCGGCGGATTGACCGGCGCTCGCTCAGCGCGCGCTGAGGCAGGCGCGGCCGCCGTCGAGCGGGAAGACCCCGCCGGTCACCCAGCGCGCGAGATCCGACGCGAGGTAGAGCGCCATCCACGCGGCGTCGTCGGGCTCGCCGACGAAGCCCAGCGGATGGGTCTCCTTGCCGCGCGCGAGGAATGCGGGGTAGTCCTTCACCGCGCCGGTCACCGTGTGGAGGTTCGTGACGACGACGCCCGGCGCGATCGCGTTCACGCGCACCCTGAAAGGCGCGAGCTCGAGCGCGAGGCAGCGCGTGTACATGTCCACCGCCGCCTTGCTCATGCAGTAGGCCGTGACCGTCGCGAACGGGCGCGTGCCGGTCACGGACGAGAGGTTCACGACCGCGCCGCGCGCGCCCGCCTGCTTGAGCGGCTCGAGCGCGGCGCGGCACATCTCGACGGTGCCGTCCACGTTGATCGACATGATGCGGCTCCACTCCTCGCGCGTCGTGTCCGCGGTGCCGGCGCCGCCGATGACGCCGGCCGCGTTGACGAGCGTGGAGAGGCCGCCGTAGCGGTCGAGCGTGGCGCGGACCGCGCGGGCCGCGTCCTCCGGGCTCCGCACGTCGCCGGCGACCGCGAGCGCGCCGATCTCCTTCGCCGCGCGCTCGATCTCGCCCTTCCGCCGCGACATCACCGCGACCTGCGCGCCCGCCTCGCGGGC
>JAKLKT010000317.1 GCA_023150495.1 Planctomycetota bacterium | reverse complement strand
TCCGCCGCGCGTTCTGGCTCATTCCCGCGGCCGCGATCGCGGTCGCGGACATCTGGTCCAAGGCCCTCTGGGACTACCCGTCCGGCCCGCATGGCTTCGACGGGGCGCTCGACCCGACCTACTTCGCCGTCATCGAGAACTGGCTCTACGTCCACGTGAAGTGGAACCCGGGGGGCGCATGGAGCGCGAGGATCCCCGGGTGGATCCTCCTCTGGGGAACGGTCGCCGCGGTCCCCCTGATCGCCGTCTGGATCCTCTGGCCGCCGAAGGCCGGCGCGTGGGACACGGCGGCGAAGTCGCTCGTGCTCGGTGGCGCCGCCGGGAACCTCTACGACCGGTGGGAGTGGGGGCAGGTGCGCGACTGGATCGACGTCTGCTTCGGCAACGTCGACGGATGGCACTACCCCACCTTCAACGTCGCGGACATCGCGCTCGTGGCCGGGATCGCGATGCTGCTCCTCGGCGGCGTGCGCAAGCGCCCGGCCGAGGCGGCATGAGGCTCGAGGAGATCCCCGCCTCCAGGGTGAGGCTCGCGGTGGAGGTCTACCTCCGCCACGCCTATCCGGCCGCGGCGAAGTGGCGGGCGCCCTCCATCGACCTCGCCGGCGGCGAGACGGCGCGGGATCTGCTCTCCCGCTTCGAGGACGAGTGCGAGGAGAGCGGCGGCCGCCGCGTCTGCCGGTACGTGCTCCGGCTCGGCAACAGCCGCTACCCGCACATGAAGCTCGTCCTCGAGGAGAGCATCCTCTCGGAGGAGTACGCGTTCTGCGTCGACACCCACGACAACCTGAGCATCTCCGCCGACGCGCCCGACTACGCGAGGTGGAACGCCGTCCGCGACCACAACCGGCTCCTCGCGGAGGAGATCGAGAAGGCGTGGGAGGCGGAGGGCGTGCCCACGCTCCGCGACATCAAGGACCGGCTCGGCAAGGTGGAGCAGCTCGGGTTGAAGGCGCAGCGCCTGCTCATCGTCGACGATGACCCGGCCATCCGCGACGCGCTGCGCGCCCTCTTCGAGCGCGCGGGGCTCAAGGTGGCCACGGCGGGGAACGGACGCGAGGCACTCGCCGTCGTCAAGGCGGAGAGGCCGGACCTGATCCTCATGGACTACCAGATGCCCGAGATGGACGGGGTCGAGGCATGCGAGTCGCTCAAGGGGGACCCGGACACCCGAGGGATCCCGGTCCTCCTCGCCACCCGGAGCCAGGTGGACCTCGCCGCCCTCACCTACGCCGACGGCTTCCTCGTGAAGCCCTACCGGCAGGACGTCCTCTTCTCGCTCGTCCGCAAACTGCTGGCATGATAGGGCGCTCGGGGCGGTCCCCCGGACCCCCCCCGGATCCATGCTCGGGAAGCCCTGGTCGGCCCTCCGGGCGCTCCTCAGGAAGGTCCTCTCGATGTTCGCCGTCGGAACGCTCCTCAAGAAGGTCTTCGGGACCCGCAACGAGCGGCTCATCCGGAAGATGCTGCCGCTCGTCGAGCGCATCAACGCGCTCGAGCCCGGGTTCGACGCGCTCTCCGACGACGAGCTCAGGGGCAAGACCGCCGAGTTCAAGGGGCGCCTCAAGAAGGGGGAGACCCTCGACGACCTCCTCCCGGAGGCCTTCGCGGCCGTGCGCGCGGCGGCGAAGCGCACGCTCGGCCTCAGGCTCTTCGGCGTCCAGCTGATGGGCGGCATCGCGCTCCACTCGAGCTCGATCTCGGAGATGGTGACCGGCGAGGGCAAGACGCTCACCGCGGTCGCGCCCGCGTACCTGAACGCGCTCACGGGGCGCGGCGTCCACATCGTGACCGTGAACGACTACCTCGCGCGACGCGACGCGCAGTGGAACGCGCCCGTCTACGGCGCGCTCGGCCTCACCGTCGGCTGCATCCAGGCGAACATGCGCTCGGAGCAGCGCATCGAGCAGTACGCCGCGGACATCACCTACGGCACGAACAGCGAGTTCGGCTTCGACTACCTGCGCGACAACATGAAGCAGCGGGTCGAGTTCCAGTGCCAGCGCGACCGGCACTTCGCGATCATCGACGAGGTCGACTCGATCCTCATCGACGAGGCGCGCACGCCGCTGATCATCTCGGGGCCCGCGGAGGAGTCGTCCGAGAAGTACTACCTCGCGGACCGCGTCGTGCGGCGCTGGGCGCAGGGGAAGAAGGGGGTCGAGAAGGCCGACCTCGACGACCTCGTCCAGGCGAAGGCGAAGGGGCCCGGGCCCGAGGCGGAGGAGATCCGGCTCCAGCTCGAGCAGGACTACCACTTCGTCTACTCCGAGAAGCAGCACACCGCCTACCTGACCGAATCGGGCATCCTCGCGGCGCAGCGCGAGCTCGGGATCCCGGACTTCTACGCCCCCGACGTGATGAACGAGAACTGGCCGCACCACCTCGAGCAGGCGGTGCGCGCCCACACGCTCTACACGAAGGAGAAGGAGTACGTCGTCAAGGACGGCGAGGTGATCATCGTCGACGAGTTCACCGGCCGCCTCATGGAGGGGCGCCGCTGGAGCGACGGCCTCCACCAGGCGGTCGAGGCGAAGGAGGGGATCAGGATCCGCGAGGAGAACCAGACCCTCGCGACGGTCACGATCCAGAACTTCTTCCGCCTCTACGACAAGCTCGCCGGCATGACCGGCACCGCGCAGACCGAGGCGGCCGAGTTCCACAAGATCTACAAGCTCGACGTCCTCTCGGTGCCGACGAACCGGCCGCTCAAGCGCTTCTCCTACGACGACCGCATCTACCTCACCGAGAAGGAGAAGTGGAGGTCGGTCGTCGAGGAGATCGTCCGGAGCCACGGGACCGGCAGGCCGGTGCTCGTCGGCACGACGTCGATCGAGGCCAACGAGAGGCTCTCCGCGATGCTCGTGAAGCGCGGCGTCCAGCACGAGGTGCTGAACGCGAAGCAGCACGAGCGCGAGGCGGCGATCATCGCGAAGGCGGGCCAGCTCGGCGCGGTCACGATCGCGACCAACATGGCCGGTCGCGGTACCGACATCCTGCTCGGCGAGTTCGCGTACGGGGAGCTCCTCGAGCACTGGAAGAGGCACGGCCTCGCGCCGAAGGACCTGCGCGACGGGGATCCGCTGCTCGCGGGCAAGCTCGTCGCGCACTGGACGGAGCACTACTTCAAGGACGACCCGAAGCTCGCGAAGAAGACGGACGGCGCGGGCGACGACGAACGGAAGGCGGCGCTCGAGGCGTTCTGGGCCGTCCGCGGGATGATGCCGCTGCCGTTCTCGCCCGTCACGCGGGTCGCGCAGCTCGGCGGGCTCCACATCGTGGGCACGGAGCGCCACGAGGCGCGGCGCATCGACAACCAGCTGCGCGGCCGCGCCGGCCGCCAGGGCGACCCGGGCTCCTCCGTCTTCTACGTGTCGCTCGAGGACGCGCTCATGCGCAAGTTCGCCCGCGACTGGGTGAAGCGCATGCTCGGCCGGCTCGGGATGGGGGAGGGCGAGGAGGTCACGTCGCCGATGGTCTCGCGCGCGATCGAGCGCGCCCAGAAGAAGGTCGAGGAGCACAACTTCGACATCCGCAAGAACCTGCTCGAGTACGACAAGGTGAACGACGAGCAGCGCCGCGCGATCTACGAGCGGCGGAACGCGATCCTCCGCGGCGAGCAGCTCGAGGAGACGCTCTCCGAGATGGTCGAGACGCTGCTCGGGCCGCTGGTCGCGGAGAACCTCCCCGAGCGCCGCCCCCCGGACGAGTGGACGCCCGCGGAGGTCACGCTCTGGGCGCGCCGGAAGTTCGGCGTGGAGGTCGATGCCGAGGCGCTGCGCCGCTCCGGCGGCGCCGAGGGGGCGGCGGACCTCGTCCGCGACGCGATCGCCGCCCGGATCGACGAGGTGAAGGGGGCCGGGGAAGAGGAGGACTTCCACCGGACGCTCCGCTACGTCCTCCTGCAGGCGTTCGACGACAAGTGGAAGGAGCATCTCCGCGAGCTGGACGCGCTTCGCGAGGCGGTGGGGCTCCGGGGCTACGCACAGCAGGACCCGAAGGTCGAGTACCGGCGCGAAGCCTCGCAGATGTTCCACGAGATGCAGTCCCACATCGCCGAGGCCGTCACGGACGTCGCCCTGAAGGTCCGGGTCACCGAGGACATGGACCAGGCGATCCGGGGGCGGTACCGCCCCTCGGCCCTCTCGAAGGAGGAGGTCACCGCCTTCTCGCCGCCGCAGAGGGACGAGGGCGCGCCGCAGGGGTCCTCCGGCGAGAAGGCGGAGCCGATCCGCCGCGAGGCGCCCAAGGTGGGGCGGAACGACCCCTGCCCGTGCGGGAGCGGCAAGAAGTACAAGCGGTGCCACGGTGCGGCGGAGTCGTAGCCCTCGGACGCCTCAAATCAAGGGTCCCTGCCGTACGATACTTGTCCCATGCTCTTCACGTCCGAATCCGTGACCCAAGGTCACCCCGACAAGATCGCCGACCAGATCTCCGAC
>JAKLKT010000316.1 GCA_023150495.1 Planctomycetota bacterium | reverse complement strand
CGTACCGGCCCGGCGGCCTCGCGGTCGACACCGCGGCGGCGGCGCGAGTGGAGGGCTGGTGCCGGCTCCGGGGCGTGCCCCCGCACCCCCTTGTCATCCTCCACCCGGGATCGGGCGACAACTTCCACGGCCGCCGCTGGCCGACGCGCCGCTTCGGCCTCGTCGCGCGCCGTCTCGCCGACGAGGCGAAGGCGGTCGTGGCCGTCACGGGCGGACGCGCCGAGGCGACGCTCGCGCGCGAGGTCGTCGAGGCCTCGGAGCGCGACGTCTGGGACCTCTCGGGGAAGCTCGATCTGAAGGATCTCGTGGCGCTCCTCGCGCGGGCGCAGGTGCTCGTCTCGAACGACTCGGGGCCGGTGCACCTCGCCTCCGCGCTCGGCGTGCCCGTGCTCGGGCTCTACGGCCCGAACTCGCCCGCGCTCTACGGGCCGCTCTCGCCGGGGAGCGTCGCCTTCCACGACGCGCCGCCGTGCAGCCCCTGCATCACGAACTTCAACTACAAGACGAGCCGCTGCAGGAACCCGGTCTGCATCGCCGCGATCGACCCCGAGCCGGTCGCGCGCGCGGCGCTCTCGCTCCTCGCCGCGCGGCGCGCCGGGACGGGGGCGTAGGCCCGCCGTGACCCCGTTCCGGCTCGCCCTCCTCGTCGGGATCCTCGCGCTGCTCGTCCACGCGCGTGCGAAGCGGGGCGGGTTCGTGTTCCACGACGACTACCGCTACGTGGTCAACAACACGGCGATCGACGAGATCGGGAACCCGCTGCGGTTCTTCACCGACCTCTCGACGCTCTCGCCGCAGTCGCCGACGAGGGACATCTACCGGCCCGTGCGGACGCTCTCGTACGCCGTCATCACGGCGGTCGCCGGGAAGGAGAGGGCGGCGCCGTTCCATACGGTCGCCATTCTCCTGCACGCGGCGACCGCGGCGCTCCTCGCGCTGCTCCTCCTGCGGGCGGGGCTCGGGGGCTTCGGGGGCGGGGCGGGGGCGCTCCTCTTCGCGTTCTCGCCCGTCACCGTCGAGGTCACCGCGTGGGTCTGCTCCCTCGGCGACGCCTGGTGCGGCCTCCTCTCGGTCGCGTCGGTCCTCGCGTACGCGGCGGACCGGCGCGCGCTGGCGTTGCTGGCCCTTCTTGCCGCGCTCTTCAGCAAGGAGCACGCGGTCGTCGTGCCCGGCCTCTGGATCGTCTGGGACGCGTGCCTCCGGCCCGGGCGGCTCCGGGACGGGGCGTGGCGGAGGTCGCTGCTTCGCGGCGCCGCCCCGGCGGCGGCGGTCGTCCTCGCGTTCCTCCTCTTCCGCGCGGAGGTCGCGGGGGCGAGGACGAGCCAGGTCGAAGGGCCGATCGGGGGGTCGGTCCCCTCCGCCGTCTGGACGATGACCGCGGGCGTCGGCTGGTACGTGGCGACCGTCCTCTTCCCGTACGGGCCGACGTTCGACGCGGTCGTCTCGGTCCGGCGGACACCCTTCGACCCCGGCGTGCTCCTCGGCCTCGCCGTGCTCGGGTCGCTCGCGTACGCGATCGTCCGGGGGTCCCCGCGCGTGCGGCTCGGGGCCCTGTGGTTCCTCGTCTGCCTCGTGCCCGTGCACAACGTCTTCGTGCCCCTGAAGATCCCGACCGCGGACCGCTTCCTCTACCTCCCGCTGATGGGGCTCTCGTTCCTCGTCGGGGAGCTCGCGGAGCGCACGCGGCCCTTCGCGATCCGGTGGATGCCCGCGGCGCTCGCGCTCCTCGCCGTGCTGTGCGTGGCCCGGATCGGGGACTGGAGGGACAGCGAGACGCTTGTCGCCGCGGGCCGGCGCGTCTCTCCGAAGAGCCACCGGCTCATCTGGGAGGAGGCCGCGATCGCCGCGGAGAAGGCGCAGAGCTACCTCCTCAAGGGGGACGCCGAGTCGGCCCGTCGCATCGCGGCGTACGCGGCGTCGAAGTACGAGCTCTACCTCCGGAACTCCTATCCTGCCGAGCAGACGCAGGTCTACGTGGAGCTCGGCGACCTCCTCTTCGCGGTGTCCCGCGCGGGCGACCCGCAGCGGGAGATCGCGACGAACGCATTCGGCGCGTACGGGGCGGCGTTCGTCTTCCAGAGGCAGGGGATCGGCCGGATCACCGAGGAGGAGACGCGCCACACGGCCGAGCGGATCGTCCAGCTGGCGGCCGAGCTCGTCGTCGGCAACGACTCGCCCGGCCCCGTGATCGAGGAGGGGCTCGGGGCCGCGGCCTTCCTCAAGGAGCGGTACGGCTTCGACGACACCGGAGTCCGCGTCGTCTTCCGGCTCGCGGACAGCATCCGCGTCCGCGGCCGGGAGCCGGCGGCTGCGCGGAAGGGGTTCGACTGGGTGCTCGAGACCGTGGCGAGGCTCGAGGCGAAGGGCGCGAGCTACCCCTTCATCCGGGCGCAGGCGCGCTTCTACCGCGCCGTGCTGCGGGACCGGGACTTCGACCGGGCGGAGCTCGAACGCGCCTACCAGGAGTACCGCGAGGCCACGGCCGATCCCGTCCAGAGGCTGCAGGCGCTCGTCTACGCGGGCCGCTGCGCGTGCACGATCGGCTCGCTCTTCAAGGACGACACGTGGACGGCGAAGGGCAAGGAGATCCTCGCGGCGGTGCCGGCGGTGGCGGCCCAGGACGGGCTCGTCCTCGACGACCGCCTACGGAACGAGATCCTCACCATCGACAGCGGATGCGGGCGCTAGGGCGGTACCTCTCCCTCGCGGCGGCCGTCCGCCGCGGCTCGACGACGGACGGGCTCCCCTACAAGCTCACGCTCATCCTCTCGAGCCGCTGCCCGACGCGCTGCACGTTCTGCTCGATCTGGCAGAACCCGCAGGAGGGCGAGCTCTCGCCGGAGGAGTGGGGGAGGTTCTTCGCGTCGGCGCGCCACGCCGTGTGGACGAACCTCTCGGGCGGCGAGATCTTCCAGCGGACGGACCTCCCCGCGATCCTCGACGAGCTCGGCAAGGGGCTCCCGCGGCTCGCCCTCGTCACGTTCCCGACGACGGGGTACTTCCCCGACCGGCTGATCGACGGCTGCGAGCGACTCGTCCGGGCGGGCGTGCCGAGGGTGCTCGTCACGATCAGCCTCGACGGCCCGCCGCCGACGCACGACCGGCTCCGCGGCCGCGAGGGGGCCCACGCCCGCGCCTGCGAGGCGATGCGGGCGATCCGGGCGGCGAGGATCCCGCGAGTGGAGGCCTACTTCGGGATGACGCTCCTTCCCGGGAACCGCGGCGAGGCGGACGCGACGGTCGAGGCCGCCGCGGAGGCCGTTCCGGGGATCACGGCGCGGGACTTCCACTTCAACCTCGGGATGGAGAGCGGCCACTACTACAGGAACCTCGGGAGCGGCGTGCGGGCGCCCGCGGAGGCGCTCGCCGCGGTCGAGCGGTACCGGCGCAGGGGCTTCGGACCCGTCTCGTTCCTGGAGCGGGCGTACCAGAGGCGCGTCGGCCGCTACCTCGCGACCGGCCGCTCCCCGGTGCCGTGCTCCGCGCTCCGCGCGTCGGTCTTCGTCGATTCGAGGGGCGTCGTCTACCCCTGCTCGATCTACGACCGCCCGCTGGGGTCGCTGCGCGAGAACGGGTACGACCTCGGCCGCGTGGTCAGGGGCGCCGAGGCGCGCGCCGCGCGCGCCGAGGTCGTCGCCGACCGCTGCCCCGGCTGCTGGACCCCGTGCGACGCCTACCCGAGCCTCCTCACCGCCTTCGCCTCCCGCCCGGAGAAGTGAGCCGGTTCAGAACGCGAAGAAGGGGCCGCTGCGCTCGAGGGCCGTGCCGGGGCAGACCGCGCCGGCGAGGACGAGGAGGGCGAGGCCCTGCCCGTACGTCATCGAGCGCGTGTTCTACTCGCGCGGACCGGTCTTTCCGAGCATGCGGTTCCCGATCACGAGCACTTCGATCCCCGAGCGGTCGAAGCAGGCCACGGCCTCCGCGGGCGTGCGCACGATCGGTTCGCCGCGCACGTTGAACGACGTGTTGAGGACGAGCGGCACGCCCGTGCGCGCCTCGAACGCCTCGATCAGCCGGCGGAACGGGAGGATCTCCGGCTCGCGGCCGACCGTCTGGACGCGGGCGCTCCCGTCCACGTGGACGATGCCGGGCACCTCCGAGCGGCGCTCCGGCCGCACGGGAAACGTCAGGAGCATGAAGGGAGAGGGGCGCGGGGAGAGGAACCAGTCGGCGGCCCTCTCCTCGAGCACGGAGGGCGCGAAGGGGCGGAACCCCTCGCGGAACTTCACCTCCCGGTTCAGGCGCTCCTTGATCCCGGGGTCGCGCGGGTCGGCGAGGATCGAGCGCGCGCCGAGCGCACGGGGACCGAACTCCATCCGCCCCTGGAACCAGCCGACGACCTTGCCCTGCGAGAGCGCCCCGGCGGCGGCTGCGGCCGGGTCCGCGACCGTGCGCGCGGGGCGCCCTTCGAGCGCCGCGGCGATCGCGCCCGCGTCGAAGGCGT
>JAKLKT010000315.1 GCA_023150495.1 Planctomycetota bacterium | reverse complement strand
AGCCGCCGGTGGAGGTCCGCGACCGTCGCCACGGGCTCCCCGCGGAAGCCGAGGATCACGTCGCGCGGGAGGAGGCCCGCGGCCGCGGCCGGGCTCCCCTCCTCGACCGCATGCACCGCGACCGCGCGGGGGTCGGCGCGGCCGAGGCGACGCGCAAGGGGTCCGGGGAGCAGGATCTCCTCGCCGTGGATACCGAGGAACGCGCGGCGCACGCGGCCGTGCGCGAGGATCTCGCCCGCGACGAACGAGGCCGTGTTCGACGGGATCGCGAACGCGAGCCCCTGCCCGCCGAGAACGATCGCCGTGTTGATCCCGACGACGCTGCCGTCGATGCCGAGGAGCGGCCCGCCCGAGTTGCCGGGGTTCAAGGGCGCGTCCGTCTGGATGATGCCCTCCATCATGCGGCCCTTGTCCTGGCTCGGCAGCGTGCGGCCGAGCGCGCTCACGATGCCCATCGTGACCGTGCGCGCGAGGCCGAATGGCGAGCCCAGCGCGACGACGACGTCTCCCACGCGGAGCGCGTTCGAGTCGGCGAGCTTCAGCGGCTCGAGCCCGCTCGCGTCGAGGCGCAGCACGGCGAGGTCGGTGGCGGGATCCTCGCCGACGAGGTCCGCGATCACCGTGCGGCCGTCCGCGAGCTCCGCCTCGATCCCCGTCGACCCGTGGACGACGTGGCTGTTCGTGAGCGCGAGGCCGCCCGGGGAGATCACGACGCCTGATCCCCCGGCGAGGCGCGCGCGGCCTGTTCGCAGGGTCTGGACGTGGAGGACCGCGGGCCCCGCCCGGTCGGCGAGCGCCGCGACCTCGTCGGAGAGCGTGCGGAGGAGGCTCATGCCCCTAGGTTACGCTGGGCGCGTGGAATCGCCGCTGGAGAGGCTGATGCGCCAGGGGAGCGACGACGACGTGCGCCGCTTCTTCCAGCTCCTGAGGCCGCCGGAGCTCGCGGACCTCCTCGAGCACGTCGCCGAGGAGGACCGGGTGCGCGTGCTGCGGCTCATGGGCGTTCCCCTCGCTTCGGACGTGCTCCGGGAGGTGGAGGAGCCGGAGAAGGAGGAGATCCTCGAGGACCTGACGCCGAGGGAGATCGCGGAGATCGCTGCCGCGTCGAAATCCGACGACGCCGCGGACCTGATCGCCGCGCTTCCGCCGGGGAAGGCCGAGGACACGCTCGGGAAGCTCGGGCGGGAGGATCGGAGGGAGATCGAGAATCTCCTGCGCTATCCGGAGGAGAGCGCCGGCGGCATCATGCAGACCGAGGTCGTCAAGGTGGGGAGCGACGCGACCGTGGAGGCGGCGGTCGAGGCCGTGCGCGGCGCGGACCAGGAGCGGATGGGCGAGATCCACGAGGTCTACGTCGTCGACCCCGCGGGGCGCCTCGTCGGCGCGGTCAGCCCCGCGGACCTGCTCCAGGCGGAGCCCGGGACGCCGGTGAAGGACATCGCCGAGGCCGATCCCGTCTCCGTCCCGGTCACCCTGGACCAGGAGAAGATCGCCGAGACGGTCGTCGAGCACGACCTCGCCGCGGTCCCGGTCGTCGACGAGCGGGGGGTGCTCGTCGGCCAGGTGCTCCACGACGACGTGGCGGACGTGATCGAGGAGGAGGCGACCGAGGACATCGCGAGGTTCGTCGGCGCCGATCCGGACGAGGTCCACGGCGAGAGCATCTCGCGCGCGGTGCGCTCCCGCGCCGGCTGGCTCCTCCCCGCCTTCGCCGGCGGCCTCCTCGTGACGTTCGTGATCGGCAGCGCGGAGGCGCTGCTCCGTGAGGTGCCGTGGCTCGCGGCCTTCCTCCCCGTGATCCTCGGCATGGCGGGGAACGTGGGCACGCAGACCTCCGCCCTGACGGTCCGCGGCCTCGCGCTCGGGCGTGTGCGCGTGGGCCCCGCGATCCGCCGCCAGCTCGTGACGGGCGTCCTCCTCGGCATCATCTTCGGCCTCCTCCTCTTCGCGTTCGCGGCGCTCCGCGGGGGCGGGCACCCGGCGCTCGCGGGGCTCACCGTCGGGGTCGCCATCTTCATCTCGATGACCGTGGCCGCGGCGATGGGGGTCTCCGTGCCGCTCCTCGTGCACCGCTTCGGCTTCGATCCCGCGGTGGCGGCGAGCCCGTTCGTGCAGACGGCGAACGACCTGACCGGCGCGGCGATCGCGATCCTCGTGACCCGCTGGCTCCTGCTCGGGTAGCCGCGGGATGCGGGCGCGAGACTGCGCCAGCGGTGGCGCAGTCCGGGCGCCGTAACCTGTTCTCCTGCAATGCCTTGCGTGCGCCGTGCAGGTCAACCGTTGACCTGGCCGAGCGTCACGGGGTAGAGGATCAGGTCGGTTGCGGGGAGGTCGAGGAGCTTCGCCATGTCGTCGTCGAGGAACCCGCCGATGCCGCAGGCGCCGAGGCCCAGCGCGTTCGCCGCGAGCTGGAAGCGCTGGCCCACCACGCCTGCCTCGAGGTGGACGTACCGGTAGGCGCGGTCGCCGAAGAGACCCATCGACTCCGCCGCCGGCGCCCACATCACGAGCGCGGCGGCGCACGTGTGCGCGATGTCCTGCCCGAGCGACGCGCGGTAGAAGTCCTCGCGCAGGTTGCCGAAGCTCTTGGGCAGGAGCCCCTCGCCCGCACCCTCGACCGCGTACACGCCCGGATCGAGCCCCTCGACCGAGAAGGCGAGAACGTGAGCGGGGAGGATCCCGGCGTCGCGCGTGCCGCAGCGGATCCCGCCGCCCCGCCCGAACGCGAAGCCGAGCGCCTTCCCGAGCGCGGCGAGCCCGACCGGCGCGCCGGTGTACGAGCGCCCCGACCGCCGCGTGAGGATCGCGCGCGGCATCCGCTCGTCGAGGCCCGTGGGCGGCTCCAGCGGGATCGAGCGGTTCGAGACCGCCGGCGCGCCCCCCGCCTCGCGCGGCGGGAGCACCTCCGCGCAGGCCGAGGCCCGGTGGAGGCCGACGGTCGCGCTCCGTCTCAGGTCCGACTCCTCCTTGAGCGCCTGCGCCGAGAGCCGCGCCGGCCGGGCGGGGGAGGCCCAGAGGGGTCCGGGGACGGAGTCCGCCTTCCCCGGCACGAAAGGCACGACCGCGAGCGCCGCCTCGCTCGCGTCGTCGAAGAAGAAGAGGCCGTTCACCTCGCCGTCCATGAAGCCGAGGCAGGGCCGCGCCGAAGCGCCCGCGTGCCCCGCGATCGTGACGAGGTTCCCGAGCACGTGGCCGGTGTCGAGAAGCACGCGCCGGTACCCGCGCTCGCGGTACCGCCACGCGCTTCGCCAGAAGATCCCGGTGAGCACGAGGCAGAACGGCGCCCCCTCGAACCCGGGGGATCCGCCGCACGCGGTGCGCAGCGCGTCGATCTGGTCCCCCTCCCACAGCCGCACCAGCTCGTGCGCGGGCACCTGGTAGTTGTAGAGCCCCGGCTCGAGCCCCGCCACCGAGCGCACCGCGACGTAGATCTCCGTCGGGTAGAGCGCGCCCGCGGAGGGCGCCGCGCGCAGGAGCTGCCCCGTGTTCTCCTGGATGCGGATCATCCCGGTGACCCCGTTCCCGAAGTAGAGGAGCCGGCTCAGCTCCGGCAGCGCGAGCCCCTTCGCGGGCGTGAGCGGGGCGTCCGTCGCCGCGCCCGGCGCCGGGAAGTTCACGTAGGGCCGGAGCGACAGCCGCTGGCTCGAGACGATCTCCTTCGTCTGCGCCGGCTGGATCGACCAGTCGAGGCCGTCCCCCTGGCGGAGGCTCTCCTCGGTGTACTTCGTGAGACCGTGGTACGCGAGCGCGGGCCAGTCCACCGCGGCCTACCCGTCGATCCGCCGGATCAGGTCGAGGTCGCGCCGGGTGAGGCCCCCCTCCTCGTCCGTCGTCACGGTCAGCGTGACGCGGGCCCCCTTGACCTCGATGCGGGGGAGATGGCCCGTCGCCTCGCCGATGTCGGAGACCCGGTGGACGAACTTCATCGCCTCGCGGAAATCAGCGAACTCGTAGATCCGCCGGAGCGCGGCGCCGGTCTGCTGCCAGCCCGGCTGGCGGCCCAGCGCCGCCGCGATCTCTTCGTCCCGGAGAAGCTCTCCCCCTGCCATGCGCCCCTAATGTACGTTCTTTCCCTTAGGAGATGAACGCCGCGCTCGCCCTCCTCCTCCTCCTCTCGCCCGAGGCGGAGCGGCTCCTGCTCGGGGAGAGCCCCTTCTTCCGCCAAGAGGGGATGGAGCGGGCCGTCGCCGAGGGCGACGTCGAGCTCCTGCTTCGCGCCGCGCGCTCGCCGCTCTGGGACGCCCGGCGCCTCGCCGCGGAGGCGCTCGGCCCCCGCACCCCCCCCGGACTGCTCAAGGACCCGGTCGCCGTCGTCCGCGAGGCGGCCGTCCGCGCGCTCGGGACCGCGGCGCCCGAGGAGGCGCTCCTCCTCCTGCTCGCTGACAAGGACGACGCCGTGCGCGCCGAGGCCGCCTGGGCGATGCGCGACGGCCCCTCGAAGCGCGCGCTGCT
>JAKLKT010000314.1 GCA_023150495.1 Planctomycetota bacterium | reverse complement strand
GCGCCGCCGCTCGCCCCCCGAGAGCTCGGTGATCGGCCGGCCCCGGAGCGCGGCCACGCCGGCGGCCGCGAGCGCGGTGTCCACGGCCGCGTGGTCCTCGACGCTCTCGCGAAAGAGCCCCGGCGCGTGCGCGTACCGCCCGCACGCGACCACCTCCTCGACCGGGAACGGGAACTCCCAGTGCTCCTCCTGCGGCAGGAACGCGATCCGCCGCGCCACCTCCTCGCGCGGGAGCCCGCCCGCGGGCCTCGCCTCTCCCGCCGACGGCCTGAGGATCCCCGCGAGCGTGCGCAGGAGCGTCGTCTTCCCGCTCCCGTTGGGCCCGATCAGCGCGACGTGCTCGCCCGGCGCGACGCGGAGGTCCACGCCGCCGAGCGCCGTGCGCCCGCCGTAGCGGACCGTCACGCCCGAGAGCTCAAGGCCGCCCATGGATCATCCCGGCGAGGCGCTCGACCGACCGCGGGAGGCGGGGCCCCGGGATCAGGAGCGCGTTGTCGGCGACGGCGAAGACGCGCCCGTCGCGCACGGCGGGGAGCGTCGGCAGCGCGCGCCACGCCTCCGCGGGCCCCGCGTTGTCGATGACCACCTCGGGCGCCATCCGCACGATCTCCTCGAGCCTGAGCTTCGGGTAGGGCCCTGCCGCGACCGCGTTGCGGCCGCCGGCGAGCCGGATGAGCTCGTCGAGGAACGTACCCGCGCCCGCGGCGTCGACGTTCGCGACGCCCTCCGCGTCGCGGCCGATCACGAAGAGCACGGACGGGGGTTCCCCGCGCCCCTCCCCCTTCGCCCTCGCGGCGGCGAGATCGCGATCGAACCGCTCGAGGTACCCGCGGGCGTCGACCCCGAGCGCGTCGCCGATCGCCCCGATCGCGGCGCGCACGTCCGAGACCGTCTCGCTCGGGAGCGAGAGCACCTTGATCCCCGCCTGCGCGAGCGCGCGCTCGAACGCGTCGCCCGCCGCGCGCGGCGCCTGCCGGATCACGAGCTCGGGCCGGAGCCGCACGATCGCCTCGACGGGCCCCTGCCACGGCACGCGAGCGACCTCGCGCCCCGGCTCGCACGCGTCGGTGCAGCCGACGAGGCGCTCCTTCGCGCCGAGGTCCACGATGACCTCGGTCCACGACGGCAGGAGGCTCACGACGGTGCCCGTGCGCGCGGGCGGGGCGGGGGCTCCGCACGCCGCGAGCATGAGGATGAGGAGGGGGTGCGGGGGCCGCACGGCGGGAAAGAGTGTAATCTCATGCGGTGCGGGTCGCCGGCGTGCTTCTCGGGGGCGGGGCCTCGACGCGGTTCCGCGCGCCGAAGCTCGAGGCGCGGTGGCACGGGCGGCGGCTTCTCGACATCGCGTGCGCGAACTTCCTCGACGCGGGGCTCTCGCCCGTCGTGTTCGCGGGGGCGACGCGGCCGGAGGACCTGCGCGTGGTGCGGGTGGACGGCGGCGCGCGGATGATCGACACGCTGAGGAGCGCGCTCGCGCACCTGCCGGACGGCCCGTTCGCGTTCGCGCCGGCGGACATGCCGATGCTCCACGCGGCGCTCGTGAGGGGTCTGCTCGAGGCGTTCCTCGCGTCCGGGAAGGACTTCCTCGTGCCGGTGCACGCGGGGCGGCGGGGGCACCCGGCGTTCGCGCGGGCGAAGGAGCCCTTCCTGCGGCTCGGGGACAGGGACGGGGCGCGCGAGGTGTGGCGCGACGCGGGCGACCGGATGGTGCACCACGAGGTGAAGACCGCGGACATCCTCTTCGACGTGGACACGCCGGAGGACCTGCTCGCGATGGACGACGAGGCGACGCGCCGCCACCGGCTGGTATTGCGCGGCGATCTCCCGGCGTGAACGCGCTACGAGCCGCGGCCGGTCACCGGCCCGTGATCCAGGGGGGCTCCGGGGGCGGCTCCTTCGAGTCGAGCATCGCCTTCCACTCGGCGTCGGTCGGCGCCTCCTTCGCGTCGAGCTCGTAGTAGCTGAGCACGACACCGCGGCACGCGATCCTGCTGTCGCGCCGCGGGTACAGGACCCAGAGTTCGCGCAGCCGGCCTGTCCCGACGATCCGCATGACCTCGTTGACCGGGTCGCAGATCACTGCCGCCGCCCGCGGCGCGTCGTCCACCGGCAGCCGGACGGAGCCGGGGGAGTAGCCCATGATCTTGCCCAGCGCGACGCCGTAGCCCTCGAGGAACGCGGCGTCCTCGTCGCTCCACTCCCGCTGCCGGAGCTGCCTGTGCGCGAGAAGCTCGAGGCGCGTGCAGAGATCGATCCACCTTTCCCACTCCGGCCGCATGGGCCGGCCCCGCGCGGGACCGTCGACCCGGGCGAAGGGATCGGTCATGCGCGCGTGCCACCGCTCGCACGCCGCGAGCATGGGCTCGAGCAGGGCGCGGCGGACCTCCTGCTTGACGTCGCCGCCTGAGGTCGCGGACTCGACAATCTGACGCTGCGCGTCGGTCGAGATCCGCTGGTACTCCGGATCCCCCAGGGCTCCCTGGTCGCGCAGTGACCGCAGCAGGTTCTCCGGGGATGGAGTCAAGGCCGGGTTGCTCTGCGGGTCGAGGATGCTGCGGACGGACGCCCTGGCGTAGGCAAGCACGCCGTCCGCGTACTCGATCCTCATCGCTTCGCCATCGAGCTCGGATTCCTCCATCCAAGCGAGGATGACGCGGCCCATCGCCGCAAGAGCCGCGAACGCGTCCGGATCCGGCTCGACGAGCCCCGCGAGCGTCTTCGGCTCCCGGGCACTCGTCACGGGGGGCGAGTGGAGCGTCCAGACGTTCCGCTCGAGCGCCCAGCTGCCAAGCGCAGTGCGCAGCGACTTCCGCTGCCATGCTGCCGACGAGAAGAGCGCGGGCGCATCCGGCTCCGCCGGGTCGAGAAGTGCCATGCGCATGCGGTTGGACGCCGCGATCCACCCCGGTCCGGACGAGTCCCGCGCGATCTTGCCGAGATTGTGGGGCGCGAGGGCCTCTCTGGCGAGCGGCGATCCGAGCGCGGTGGCGACCACGAGCCCGCACGGGAAGCCCGCCCCGACGATCGGGGACCGCCCACCGGGATCGAGCAGGTCGCGGAAGGTGGCGTCCTCGGGCAGCGCGGCCTCCGGTACGAAGCGGAGGCTGTGTGTGCCCGGCTGGAACGCGGGGGCCAACCACCAGCCGTCGTCGTACACCCATGCATTCACGGTCGTCCGGAAGAGCCTCGTCGCCCACATCGGCGATGGTTCGAGGCGCTGCCCACCTCGGCCGCGATCCGCGGATTCGCGTGCCGCGTGCAGCAGACGGAACGCATCGGCCTCCTCGGCGCGTTCGAACCGGAAGGGAACGGACTGGAGCCAGCGGGTCGCGCGAAACGCGCGCTCGTACCGGTCGTCGCCGGCGTACGCGCCGCGGGGCCGGAAGACGCGCCAGTCGAGCCCCTGCCATTCGGGGTCGGGGGGGCCGAGCCCGGGAGGCATCGAGACGCCCGCGGCCCTTTCGACGAGCGCCGCGCATTCGCGCGCTTGCGCGAGCGTCGCATCGTCGAGTCCCGCGGGCTCCTCGCCGAGCAGCAGCCGCGCGACGGCGACGACGAGACGCGCGCGGCGCGCGGCAGCCTCGGCCGTGTCCGCCGGAAGCTCGAGGGAGCGCTCCGCCTTGCCGAGTTTCGCCTCAAGCTCGCGGAGGCCCCGCGGCATCTGCGCGAACGACCAGCGCTCCATGCGCATGACCGTCCGCTCCATCAGCCGGTAGCCGGCGACGATCGGGCCGTCCGTCGTCACGAAGATCGTGCAGGGCGGGTCGTTGTACGCCTCGAAGACCTGCCGGAACTCCTTCGGCCCCACCCAGACGCCGTCCTTCAGCAGCGCCTCGCGGCCTGCCGCCGGGAGCTCCTCGGGCCAGTACTGCGCGGACGCCGCGACCGCAAGCAGCGCGAAGACGACCGGGCCCCGGAGCCCCATCACACCAAGGCAAACGCGGTGCCGACGACGAGGTTCAGCTTCGTGGCGTCGCCCCGCCCCGCGGGCTAGAGTTTGCCCCATGGACGCAGCCCTGAAGCACCTCGAGCAGAGCCACGACCGGTTCCTGAAGCTCCTCCTCGACTATCTGCGCATCCCGTCGATCTCGGCGCAGAGGAAGCACGACGCCGACTCGCGCCGCGCCGCCGAGTTCATCCGCGCGCGGCTCGACGAGGCGGGGTTCGAGACGGGGTTCTTCGAGGGGAAAGGCCTCCCTACGGTCTACGGCGCCCGAATGGTAGACACAGAAAAGCCGACGCTCGTCGTCTACGGGCACTACGACGTCCAGCCCCCGGACCCCCTGGACCTCTGGGAGTCGCCGCCGTTCGAGCCCGTGGTCGAGGACGGCGAGATCCGCGCCCGCGGCTGCGCCGACGACAAGGGCCCTTCCCTCGCGCTCGTCCTCGCGGCCGCGTGCTGGGGCAAGGACCTCCCCATGAACCTCCGCTTCGTGATCGAGGGCGAGGAGGAGAGCGGCGGCACGGTCGTCTAC
>JAKLKT010000313.1 GCA_023150495.1 Planctomycetota bacterium | reverse complement strand
AAACGCATCCAGGGGCGCGCGATCGAGGACTTCCTCGACCTCGAGCCCGGCGACCACGTCGTCCACCTCGCGCACGGCGTGGGGCTCTTCAAGGGCGTCGAGCGGATCGCGAAGGAGGGCGCGACGCTCGAGCACTGCGTCGTCGAGTTCGCGGACGGCGTGCGCGTGTTCGTGCCGGTCACGAAGATCGACCTCATCCAGAAGTACGTGGGCGCGTCGGGGGCGCGGCCGAGGCTCGCGCGGGTCGGCGGCGCGCAGTGGGCGAAGGCGAAGGCGCGCGTCAAGGAGGCGGTCACCGACCTCGCGGTGCGGCTGCTCGAGACGCAGGCGATGCGCCAGAAGCGGCCGGGGATCGCGTTCCCCACGGACACGGAGCTGCAGCACCAGTTCGAGGCGTCGTTCCCGTACGAGGAGACGCCCGACCAGATCACCACGCTCGAGGCCGTGAAGAAGGACATGGAGACCGCGCGGCCGATGGACCGGCTCATGTGCGGCGACGTCGGCTACGGAAAGACCGAGCTCGCGATGCGCGCCGCGTTCAAGGCGGTGCTCGCGGGGCGGCAGGTGGCCGTGCTCGTGCCGACGACCGTGCTCGCCGCGCAGCACTTCGCGACGTTCCGCGAGCGGATGGCGGGCTATCCGATCCGGATCGAGATGCTGTCGCGGTTCCGGACGGACGCCGAGGCGAAGGCGATCGGGGAGGGGCTCGGGGAGGGGACCGTCGACATCGTGATCGGCACGCACCGGCTCCTGTCGCCCGGCGTCGCGTTCAAGGACCTCGGGCTCGTGATCATCGACGAGGAGCAGCGCTTCGGCGTCGAGCACAAGGAGCGGTTCAAGGCGCTGCGCGCGACCGTGGACGTCCTGACGCTGACCGCGACGCCGATCCCCCGCACGCTCAACATGGCGCTGCTCGGGTTGAAGGACATCTCGACGCTGACCACGCCGCCCGAGGGGCGCATGCCCGTCGCGACCGAGGTGTCGGCCTTCGACGAGAGGAAGATCCGCGACTACATCGTGCGCGAGCTGCGGCGCGGCGGGCAGGTGTACTTCGTCCACAACCGGATCGAGACGATCCACCGGATCGACCGGCTCGTGGCGGAGCTCGTGCCCGAGGCGCGGCGCGCGGTCGTGCACGGGCGGATGCCGCGGCACGACCTCGAGGACTCGATGATGGCGTTCGTGCGCGGCGAGATCGACGTGCTCGTCGCGACGACGATCGTCGAGTCGGGGCTCGACATCCCGAACGCGAACACGCTGATCGTGGACCGCGCGCACCGGATCGGGCTCGCGGACCTCCACCAGCTGCGCGGCCGCGTCGGGCGCGGTCGCCACCGCGGCCACGCGCTCTTCCTCCTGCCGGAGGAGCACAAGGTGGTGGACGAGGTGGCGGAACGGCGGCTGCGGACGATCGAGGAGCACGCCGGGCTCGGCTCGGGGTTCCGCATCGCCTTGAAGGACTTGGAGATCCGCGGCGCGGGGAACCTCCTCGGCGCGGAGCAGTCCGGCTACATCGCGGACGTTGGCTACGAGCTCTACTGCCGGCTGCTCGAGGACGCCGTGAAGGAGCTCCGGATGGAGCGAGTCACCGAGGCGACCGACACCTACGTCGACCTCCACGTGGCGGCGGGGCTCCCGGACGAGTACGCGGGGGACGAGTCGCTGAAGCTCGGCTTCTACCGGCGGATCGCGTCGGTCGCGACCGCGTCGGACCTCGACGGGCTCCGGGCGGAGATCGAGGACCGGTGCGGGAGCCTCCCGGAGAGCGGGCAGCGGCTCTTCGACGTGGCGCGCCTCCGGATCGCCGGGCAGGAGCACGGGATCGCGCGCTTCTCGATGGAGAAGGACGGGACGCTCCAGATGTCGCTCGCGGACCCGGCGCGGGCGCTCCCGTTCCTCAGGGCGAAGCTCGGCCGCTCGCTCAGGCTGCCCGAGGAGCGGCGCGCGATCGTCGCCGAGCCGGTGAAGCCCCCGGACCCGGCGCGCGCGCTCGCGCGGTTCCTCGAGCTGCTCGGGTAGCGGGGCCGACCGCCGCCCCCCGCGCCCCCCTCCTTCCGCCTCAGGCGAGGTCGAATCGGTCGAGGTTCATCACCTTGTCCCACGCCGCGACGAAGTCGTGCACGAACTTCTCCGCCGAGTCCTCGCACGCGTAGACCTCCGCCAGCGCCCGGAGCTGCGAGTTCGAGCCGAAGACGAGGTCCACCCGGGTGGCGGTCCACCTGAGCTCGCCCGTCGCGCGATCTCGGCCCTCGAACACGTCCTGGTCGCCCGGGGACGCCTTCCATGCGGTGCCCATGTCGAGCAGGTTCGCGAAGAAGTCGTTCGTGAGCGTCTCCGGCCGCTTCGTGAAGACGCCGTGCTTCGGCTGCCCGACGTTCAGGACGCGCATGCCGCCGACGAGGACCGTCATCTCGGGAGCGGTGAGGGTCAGCAGCTGCGCCCGGTCCACGAGCAGCTCCTCCGCCGACATGGCGGACTTCGCCTTGAGGTAGTTGCGGAACCCGTCCGCGAAGGGCTCGAGCACGGCGAACGACTCGACGTCGGTCTCTTCCTGCGACGCGTCCATGCGCCCCGGCTTGAAGGGGACCTTCACGTCGTGGCCGGCCTTCTTCGCCGCCTGCTCCACGCCCGCCGAGCCCGCGAGGACGATCAGGTCGGCGAGCGACACCTTCTTGCCGTTCTTGCCGCCGGACTGCGCGCTGTTGAACTCGCGCTGGATGCCCTCGAGGGTCTTGATCGTCTTCGCCAGCTGCTCGGGCTGGTTGACCTTCCAGTCCTTCTGCGGCGCGAGGCGGACGCGAGCGCCGTTGGCGCCGCCGCGCTTGTCGGAGCCGCGGAAGGTGGACGCCGACGCCCAGGCGGTCGAGACCAGCTGCGAGACGGTGAGCCCCGAGGCGAGGATCCTTCCCTTCAGCGAGGCGATGTCCTTCTCGTCGATCAGCTTGTGGTCGACCGCGGGGATCGGGTCCTGCCAGATGAGCGCCTCCTTGGGGACTTCCGGGCCGAGATAACGCGCGCGCGGGCCCATGTCGCGGTGCGTCAGCTTGAACCACGCGCGGGCGAAGGCGTCCGCGAGCTGGTCGGGGTTCTCCATGAAGCGCCGCGAGATCTTCCCGTAGGCGGGGTCGAACCGGAGCGAGAGGTCCGTGGTCAGCATGGCCGGCGCGTGGCGCTTCGACTTGTCGTGGGCATCGGGCACCGATCCCCCCCCGCCCCCCTTCTTCGGACGCCACTGGTGCGCGCCGGCCGGGCTCTTCGTCAGCTCCCACTCGTGGCCGTAGAGTGTCTTCAGGAAGTTGTTGCTCCACTTCGTCGGCGTCGTGGTCCAGGTGACCTCGAGCCCGCTCGTGATCGTGTCCTTGCCCTTGCCCGTGCCGAAGGCGTTCTTCCAGCCGAGGCCCTGCTCCTCGATGGGGGCGGCCTCGGGCTCGGGGCCGACGTTGGACGCCGGGCCCGCCCCGTGGGTCTTGCCGAATGTGTGGCCGCCCACGATCAGCGCGACCGTCTCCTCGTCGTTCATCGCCATGCGGGCGAAGGTCTCGCGGATGTCCTTCGCCGCCGCGATCGGATCCGGGTTGCCGTTCGGGCCCTCCGGGTTGACGTAGATGAGGCCCATCTGCACGGCGGCGAGCGGGCTCTCGAGGTTCCGCTCGCCGGAATAGCGCTTGTCGTCCAGCCACTTGCTCTCGGAGCCCCAGTAGACGTCCTCCTCCGGCTCCCACACGTCCTCGCGGCCGCCGGCGAAGCCGAAGGTCTTGAATCCCATCGACTCGAGCGCGACGTTGCCGGCGAGGATCATCAGGTCGGCCCAGGAGATCTTCCGGCCGTACTTGCGCTTGACCGGCCAGAGGAGCCGGCGCGCCTTGTCGAGGTTGGCGTTGTCCGGCCAGCTGTTCAGGGGGGCGAAGCGCTGCTGGCCGGCGCCGGCGCCGCCGCGGCCGTCGCCGGTGCGGTAGGTGCCCGCGCTGTGCCACGCCATGCGGATGAACAGGGGGCCGTAGTGGCCGAAGTCCGCCGGCCACCAGTCCTGCGAGTCGGTCATCAGCGCCGCCAGATCCTTCTTCACGGCCGCGAGGTCCAGGCTCCTGAACTCCCTCGCGTACTCGAAGTCCGCGCCCATCGGGCTGGACCTGGCGGAGTGCTGGTGCAGGATCTCCAGCCGCAGCTGGCGCGGCCACCAGTCCCGGTTCGTCGTGCCGCCGCTGGCCGGGTGAGAGAACGGGCACTTCGCTTCGGCTGACATGGGCTCCCTCCTCATGGTCGTGCGTTGCCGCCTCCGGGCGCGGCCGCGGGGGTGCTCGACGCCATCCAGCATGCGGCGCCGGCCGTCCCGGGTCGAATTCAATCTCCGGATCACCGTGATAGCCTGTCGCTATCGGGATGGAGGCCCACGCGTTCTCCCTGAGGCAGCTGCAGTACGCGGTCGCGGTGGCCGAGGCCGGCGGCTTCCGGCGTGCCGCCGAGCGCTGCCACGTG
>JAKLKT010000312.1 GCA_023150495.1 Planctomycetota bacterium | reverse complement strand
GCTGCCCGCCTCGAACACGATGTGCTCGTCCGCCGCGAGCGTCCGGTCGACGACGACGCGCATCGCGTAGAGGTTGCCGAACGGCGGCATCGCCCCGAGCTCGCAGTCCGGGAACGCGTCCTTGAACTCGTCCTCCGTCGGCGGCCGCGTCTACGGCAACATCCTCGACGGGGGATTCGAGGGAGCGGTCCACGCGATCAACCCGGGCCGGAAGGAGGTGCGCGGAAGGGCGTGCCACGCGTCGCTCGCGGCCGTGGACCGCGCGGTCGACCTCGCGGTCGTCGCGACGCCGGCGGCGACGGTCCCCGCCGTGCTGCGCGAGTGCGGCGAGCACGGCGTGCGCTCCGCGGTCGTCCTGTCCGCGGGGTTCGAGGAGGGGGGGCGCGGGGGGGAGGAACGGGAGCGGGATCTCCTGCGCGAGGCGCGGCGCTTCGGGATCCGCGTCCTCGGCCCGAACTGCCTCGGGTTCCTGCGCCCCGGCGCGAGGCTCAACGCGACGTTCAGCCGCGGCGGCGCGCGGCAGGGCTCGCTCGCGCTCGTCTCGCAGTCCGGCGCGCTCTGCACGGCGATCCTCGACTGGGCCGAGACGCGCCAGGTCGGGTTCAGCTCCGTCGTCTCGCTCGGCGACGCCGCCGACGTGGACTTCGGCGACGTGCTCGACTACCTCGCGCTGGACACGCAGACGAAGGGGATCCTGCTCTACGTCGAGGGCGTCCGCCACCCGCGGCGGTTCATGAGCGGGCTCCGGGTGGCCGCGCGCCTGAAGCCCACGGTCGTCGTCAAGGCCGGCCGCCACGCCGAGGGCTCGAGGGCCGCGCGGTCGCACACGGGCGCGATCGTGGGGGGCGACGACGCCTTCGACGCCGCGCTCCGCCGCGCGGGCGCGGTGCGCGCCTTCACCGTGGAGCAGCTGTTCGCCGCCGCGGAGCTCCTCGCGACGCACCACCGCGTCCGCGGCAACCGCCTCGCGATCGTCACGAACGCCGGCGGGCCGGGCGTGCTCGCCGCGGACCGCGCGGCGGAGCTCCCGGTGCGCGTCACGGAGCTCTCCCCCGCGACCATGGCGGGCCTCGAGGCGGCGCTTCCCGCCTTCTGGTCCCGCGGCAACCCCGTGGACATCCTCGGCGACGCGACGCCCGACCGGTACCGGACGGCCGTCGCCGCGTGCCTCGCCGACCCGCAGGTCGACGGCGTCGTCGCGATCCTCACTCCGCAGGCGATGACGGATCCGACGGGCGCCGCCGGGGCGGTCCTCTCCGCGGCGCAGGGGAGCGACAAGCCGCTGCTCGCCTGCTGGATGGGCGGCGCGCACGTCGAGGAGGCCCGCGCGCTCTTCGCGCGGTCGCGCGTCCCTTCCTTCGACGGCCCGGAGGCGGCGGTCGAGGCCTTCGGCTACCTCGCGAGCTACCGCGAGAACCAGCGCCTGCTCCTCCAGGCGCCGGGCCCGCGGTCGCGGAGCGACGAGCCGGACGTCGAGGGCGCGCGCCTCCTCGTCGAGACCGCGCTCGACGAGGGACGGAAGACGCTCTCCGTCACCGAGTCGAAGGCGCTCCTCACCGCGTTCCGGATCCCGGTGGCGCCCGCGGTCCGCGCGGCGAGCCCCGCGGAGGCGCTCGTGGCGGCGGAGACGCTCGGCTTCCCCGTCGCGATGAAGATCGACTCGCCCGACGTGACGCACAAGTCGGACGTCGGCGGCGTGCGGCTCGACATCCGCACCGCCGCCGACGTGCGACGCGCCTACGGCGAGATGGTGGAGGAGGCGCATGCCCGCCTGCCGGAGGCGCGGATCCACGGCGTCACGATCGAGCGCATGGTGCGCCGGCGGCACGGCCGGGAGCTCCTCGTTGGCGTCGCGCGGGACCCGGTGTTCGGCCCCGTCATCGGCTTCGGGGCCGGCGGCACGGCCGTCGAGATCCACCGCGACCGCTCCGTCGCGCTCCCCCCGCTCAATCCGTTCATCGCGGCGGACCTCGTGGCGCGGACGCGCGTCGCCCGGCTCCTCGACTCCTTCCGCGGGCTCCCCGCGGCGGACCGGGAAGCCGTCGTCGACACGCTCCTCCGCGTCTCCGAGCTCGTCTGCGAGCTGCCGCACGTGTGCGAGCTCGACATCAACCCGCTCCTCGCGGACGAGGGCGGCGTCGTTGCGCTCGACGCGCGCGTCGTCGTCGACTTCCCCGGCGCGCCCAAGGGGCCGTACGGCCACATGGCGATCCACCCCTATCCCGCGCACCTCGAGACGCGCTGGCAGCTCCCGGACGGTACGGACGTGATGATCCGCCCGATCCGCCCCGAGGATGCCGAGCTCGAGCAGGCTTTCGTCCGCAAGCTCTCGCCGGAGTCGCGCTACTTCCGGTTCATGCGCACGCTCGCCGAGCTCACGCCCGAGATGCTCGTGCGCTTCACGCAGATCGACTACGACCGGGAGATGGCGTTCCTCGCATGCGTCGTGCGCGACGGGAGCGAGACGGAGGTCGGGGTCGCGCGGTATGTCACGAACCCGGACCGCCGGACATGCGAGTTCGCGGTCGTGACGGCGGACGAGTGGCAGGGCAAGGGCATCGCCGCGCGCCTCATGACCGAGCTGATGCGCGTCGCGCGCGAGCGCGGGCTCCAGCAGATGGAAGGCGAGGTCCTCGCCGCGAACGCGCGCATGTTCCACCTCATGCGGAGCCTCGGGTTCGTCGTGGGCCCCTCGGAGGATCCGGCGGTCCACGTCGTCACGAAGGAGCTCTGACCGGCGGGGAATCCTGCGCGCGTTTTCGGCCGCCCCGGGCGGTCCCTGACGCGGCGCCCCCGCCGGATCTCGCGCGCCGACCGGGGCCCGCGCCGGGGCGCGTCGCGGGCGCCAAAGGCCCCGGGTTTGCGGCTCGGACGGCCATGAGAACGCCCCGGAACCCCGGCACGCACGGCCGCTCGCCCCAGTCCCGCTTCTTCCGCGACGACCGCGAGAAGGGGCTCGCGAGGAAGCAGCACCAGGAGGAGGCAGGACAGGCCACGGGCCTCGTCGAGATCCCGGGACCGCTTCCGCAGGGCCTCGAGGAGGAGATCCGGAACCTCGCCGCCCGGTTCGAGGAGGAGGAGCGGCGGCACGGCAAGGACGCGGCGGTCCTCGCCGTCACCCCCTTCGCCGAGGGCATCGCAATCGAGACGCGCGGCGAGAAGCTCGCGCAGAAGATCGCCGACGCGCTCCACCGGAGCCGGCACGCCGAGGTCGAGCGGACCTTCGACGCCGAGGGCCGGAGGCGTATCCTGACATGCAAGCTGCCCCGGGTGCGCCCCGCGCGGCCCGGGAAGGAGGACTGACCATGCGGGTCCACTGCGACTTCTGCGGCGCCGAGATCGAGAAGGACGAGGCGCTGACCTACGAGATGGACGACGGCGAGATCCTGCACTTCTGCTCGGAGGAGTGCCTCGAGTCCCTCGAGTATCACGAGACGATGCAGGAGCCGGACCGCGAGGAGGAGGGCGCCGCCGGCGACATCCGGTGAGGGGCTTCGAGGCCCCGAGGTCCCGATGGAGCTCTTCGTCACCCCGCTCCAGCGCGTGCCGGAGGAGGGCCCCGTCGAGGCCGTCGAGCGCAAGGGGCTCGGGCACCCGGACACGATCTGCGACGCGCTCGCGGAGGAGCTGAGCCGGGCGCTCGTGCGCCACTACGTCGAGCGGTTCGGCGTGCCGCTGCACCACAACGTGGACAAGGTGCTCCTCGTCGGGGGCCGGTCGCGGCCGGCCTTCGGCGGCGGCGAGGTCCTGGATCCGATCGAGATCCACCTGGCGGGCCGCGCGACCGTCGAGCACAAGGGCGTCCGCATCCCGGTCGCGGAGATCGCGGCCGAGACCTGTCGCGCGTGGCTCGCGAGGAGCCTCCATGCGCTCGACCCGGAGCGCCACGTGCGCATCCGCTGCCTCGTCCGGCCCGGGTCGAGCGAGCTCGTGGGGCTCTTCGGCCGGCCCGGCGGGACGCCCGCCAACGACACGTCGTGCGGTATCGGCTTCGCGCCGCTCACCCGGCTCGAGCGGCTCGTGCTCGGCCTCGAGCGCGCGCTGAACGCGCCCGGCGCGCGGGCCCGTCATCCCGAGTGCGGCGAGGACGTGAAGGTGATGGGCGTGCGCACCGGACGCCGCGTCGAGGTGACGCTCGCCTGCGCGCTCGTGGGGAGGCACATCAAGGACCCCGCCGCGTACCGGGAGGCGAAGCGGGCGCTCGGGGCCCGCGCCCGGGAGGCGGCAATCGCCGCGTGGGGCGGGGGGCTCGACCCCGCGGACCTCTCCCTCGTCGCCAACGCTGCCGACGACGAGGCGGGGGGCCAGATCTACATGACGGTGACGGGCACGTCCGCGGAGGCCGGCGACGACGGCGAGGTGGGGCGCGGGAACCGGGTGAACGGCCTCATCACGTTCGACCGGCCGATGAGCCTCGAGGCGGCCGCCGGGAAGAACCCGGTCTCGCACGTCGTCAAGATCTACAACGTCACGGCCGGCGCCGTCG
>JAKLKT010000311.1 GCA_023150495.1 Planctomycetota bacterium | reverse complement strand
ATGGCCATCTTCGTCGTCCCGTTCGGCGTGCTCGCGGCGCTCTACCTGCGGGAGTACGCGAGGCCCGGCACGATCGTCAGCACGGTGCGGATCGCGATCAACAACCTCGCCGGCGTACCGAGCATCGTCTTCGGCGTCTTCGGGCTCGGCTTCTTCTGCTACGTCATCGGCGGCAGCCTCATCGACAACACCTTCTACGAGGAGCGCCTGCCGAGCCCGACATTCGGGACCGGCGGGCTCCTCTGGGCCTCGCTCACGCTCGCGCTCCTCACGCTCCCGGTCGTGATCGTCGCCACCGAGGAGGCGCTCGCGGCGGTGCCGCGGTCGATGCGCGAGGGCTCGTTCGCATGCGGCGCGAGCAAGTGGCAGACGATCCGCCGGATCGTGCTGCCGCGCGCGATGCCCGGCATCATGACCGGGACGATCCTCGCGATCGCGCGCGGCGCGGGCGAGGTCGCGCCGCTGATGCTCGTGGGCGCGGTGAAGCTCGCGCCCGAGCTCCCGATCGACGGCCACTTCCCGTTCGTGCACGCGGAGCGGAGCTTCATGCACCTCGGGTTCCACATCTACGACCTCGGGTTCCAGTCGCAGAACAGCGAGGCGAGCAAGCCCATGGTCTATACGACGACGCTCTTGCTCATCGGGATCATCCTCGTCCTGAACGTCGTCGCGGTCGCGGTCCGGACGCGCCTGCGCCGCCGCTTCCTCGTCTCACAGATGTAGCGGGATCTTTTCCCGGCCGGCCGGCCGCAAGTCGCCTATCCGCAAACGCTTGCGGCGTCACGGTGCGGCACGCGTGCCGCACGACCGGAAGATTTCCTTACCGTCCGGCGTCGCGGGCCCGATCCCGGTCCTCGGCACGCTGACGTTCATGCTCGCGCTCCCGCTCGCGGGCCTCGAGACGCTCGAGCGTGTCGCGGAGCATCCGCTCCATCCGCTCGACACGCTCCTCGAGCCGCGCCATACGGTCGTCCGGGCCGGCCCGGTCCGGCCTCTCGCCGCGCGGTGCCTTCTCCCGGTCAACCGCCTGGCGCTCCCTCGCCTGGTTCTGCATGAACCTCGCGAGCTCCTCGCACTGCGCCGCCTCCTCGGGCTCTCCGAACGTGCGCAGGAACCCGGCGGACGAGAGCAGCAGCTCCGCGATGTCGAGGTCGCCGGGGCCTTCCTTCCTCGCCTGCGCGGCGCGGTCGGGCTTGCCCTCGACGAGGAGCTCGCGCGCGCGGATCGCGCGCTCGAGCGCATCGGCGCCGTCGCGCCGCTGTGCTTCGAGGAGGGCATTCCGCGCGGAGCGCAGCGTGTCGAGGTTCTTGCGCCAGAAGTCGACCTCCTTGTCCTCCTGCCCCCGGGCCCCCTTGATTTCCGCGCGCAGGCGGTCGGCCATGCCGCGCATCTCCCGCGCCATGCCCTCGTAGCCCGCCTTGTCGAGCGCGGCGATCGCCTTCTCCATGTTGTGGAGCGCCTGCACGCGCGGGTCGTCGCCCTCCTTCGGGCCGCGCGCGCCCTCGAGCCGCTTCTTCATCGCCTCGGCGTCCGCGCGCACGCGCGCCGCCTCCTCGCGCTTGCCGGCCTGCTCGAGCAGCGCCGCCTCGTCGAGCATCCGCTGGATCTTCTCCTTCGCCTCCGCGAGGTCCTGTCCCTCCGGGACGGCCACCGCAGCGACAGCGAGGAGCAACACGCCGAAGAGGATTCGCATGGTTCGCCTCCGCAGCGGGGGCCTCCCGCCCCCGCGCCCCCCATCGTACCGCTATCGGGGAGGGCCCCGGGAACCCCCTACTTGCGCGTGACCGCGGGGATCGTCGCCTTCTTCAGGAAGAGGAGCGCGAAGCAGGTGCCGAGGACGTCCTCGGGCCCCATGCAGGTGCCGTCCGTCCAGCGGCCCTTGCGGTCCTGCGCGCGCAGGAGGAACGCGGCGCCGCGGGGGTACCATCCCTTCCCGCCGAACTCGCGGCGGCCGGAGAGGATCCCGGCGCGCTCGATCGCGTAGAGGTGGGCGTAGTGGTAGTGGTCGCGCCCCTCGAAGTGCGGCGACGGGTTGGTCTCTACGTCGAAGACGGAATCGAGGTGCCTCATTCCCCTCTCGATCGACGGGGCGAGGGACGGCGGCTCCTTCAGGCCCTCGAGCGCGAGCTGCTCCCTGCAGATGAAGAGCGTCGAGAGCGCCGCGGCCGTCATGCCGCGGCTCGGCTTGCTTCGCGCCTGGTACGGGAAGCCGCCGGAGGGGTCCTGGAGCTTCGCGTGGAAATCGACGATGTCCAGCCAGTCCTCGCGCGGCACCGGATACCCCGCGAATGACGCGGACCGGAGCGCGAGCGCGGCGAACTGCGTCGCGGAGACATCGGCGTAGCCTTCCTCCTCCGGCCAGTACCCGAAGCCACCCGCGTTCACGCAGCCGCGCAGGAGCTGCATGCATTCGTCCATCCAGCGCCATTCCTCGGCCGGGAATCGGCTGCCCTCGGGGGGCCTCCGGTGCCCGGACGATCGGACGAGCTTCCCCTTCGGCGCGTCGACGCCGTTGAGCGCCGTGAGCATCAGCACGAGCGCGGCGGACTCGTAGCTCGCGTACTCGTAGTCGCGTGTCGCGGTCTTCCGGAGCCACGTGAGGCCGCGCTGGATCGCGGGATCCTCCTTCGGCACGCCGCAGACGGCGAGCGTGAAGAGCGAGAACGCGGTCGGGCCGAGGCGGTAGCAGACCCCGCCTGCGGTGCCATCGTAGGCGCCGCCGGCCATGCACGGCCCGTAGCTCCCGTCCTCCAACTGCGCGGACTTGAGCCAGAGGACGCCCGCGTCGATCGCGCGGTTGATCGCCTCCGGCGTCGGCGCGGGATCCTCGCCGCGCACAAGGGCCGCGAGGATCGCGAGCCAGAGCACCCGCCGCATGGGCGCGATTGTCGCACGAGCGGCGGCCCCCGGAGCCCCCTCGCACCCTGATCCGGGAGGGCCCCGGGAACCCGACGCCCCCCCAAGGAAGGCGGGCTTCTTGGCGCAGGCGGGCCTGCCACGCCGTGGCCTTGGCGAAGGCGGGCTACTTCGTCGTCGCCTCGGCGAGCCCGGCCTTGTCGACCGCGGCCCAGAACTCCTTCACGAGCTTCTCGTCGCCGCGCTCGGCCTCGATCTGGACCATCACCTTCTTGTGGACGATGTTCGCGCTGCAGCGCTCCTTCTCGACCGTGATCATGCCGAGCCACTCGCCGTCCTCGATGACGTCGACCTTCTGGCCCTCGTTGCCCTGGTTCATCATGGCGCGCATCGCGGGGTCCTTGAACATCTGGAGCATCGCGCGCTGCGCCTCGATGATCTGCGGGGAGTTCGAGATCATCACGTTGACCTCGGGGCCGTCCTCGGCGCCCTTCTTCGTGTAGCGGCGGCTCACCTGGGTCCACTGGAACGACTGCTCGCCCGAGCCCCAGTTCCCCTGCTGCGTGTCGACCTCGCCCATCTCCCACTCCTTCTCGTCGCGGGCCGGGAGGAAGGTCGCGAGGTTCTTCATCGCCTTCGCCTGGATGAGGCCGATCGCCTTCTGGAGGCTCTCGATCGCCTCCTGCGGCTTGCCCGCCTTGAACGCCTCGCGGCCCTTGTCGATGGCGGCGAGGACGGCTGCCTCGTCCTCGGCGTCGCCGGCGATGGCGGGGCCGAAGAGGAGAGGAAGGGCGAGGAAGAAGAGCTTGGCGCGCATGAATGGGCCTCCTGTGGAAGCGGACGCGTGAGTGTACCGCTCGGGACGGCCGTCCCCACGTTCGGCGGCGGTGCGGCAGCTCTGCCGCACCCTGGTCTCCGCAACCATTGCCCGCGAAAGGGGTTGCGGCATCCGGACAGGTCAAGCGTTGACCTGTAGAATCCCTCGGATGCTGCGTGGGGACGGGCCGGTGCTCCTGCCGTTTGCGCTCGCGGCGGCGCTCGGCGCGGCCTGCGCCGGCCTCGTGGCGCTCGGCAACCCGGGCAACATGGGCATCTGCGGCGCCTGCTTCCTCCGCGACACGACCGGCGCGCTCCGGATGATCGAGAAGCCGCGCATCTTCCGCCCCGAGGTCGCGGGCGTCCTGCTCGGCGCGCTTGCCCACGTCCTCGCGCGCCGCCGCTTCGCGGCGCGCTCCGGCAGCTTCGCGGCGACGCGCTTCTTCTTCGGCCTCTGGATGGGGATCGCGACGCTCGTCTTCCTCGGCTGCCCGTTCCGGATGCTCCAGCGGATCGGCGGCGGCGACACGAACGCGGCGATCGGCGCGGTCGGCTTCGTCGGGGGCGTCGGCCTCGGCCACTTCTTCGAGCGCAAGGGCTACACGGTCGGCCGCACGGAGATCGTCCGCGGGCCGGTCGGCCTCCTCGGCCCGGCGGCGGTCGTGATCCTGCTCGTCCTCTTCGCGCGCGGCCTCCTCGCGGGGCCGGGGCCGGGCTCGGCCGACCTCCCCCCGCACGCGCCCTGGCTCCTCGCGCTCGGCATCGCGACGGCCGCCGGGGCCGCGCTCTCCGCGACCGGCTTCTGCGCCGTGAGCGC
>JAKLKT010000310.1 GCA_023150495.1 Planctomycetota bacterium | reverse complement strand
CGAGGGAGCCGAACACGAGCGAGAAGGCGAGGCTCCGCTTCCCCGCGGGGAGGTTCTTCCCCTCGTAGACGTCGAAGAGCCGCACCTCGCGCACGAGCGACGGGTCCACCCGCTGGAGCGTCTCCTCGACCTCGCGCGCCGGCGTGGTGCGGTCGACCACGACGGCCACGTCGTACTTGACGGGCGGGAACCGGCTGATCGGCTTCATCCGCGCGACGCCGCCCTCTGCGGCGAGGAGCGCCTCGAGGTCGAGGTCCGCGAGCGAGACGGCCGCATCGAGGCCGAACGCGCGCACGACGTTCGGGTGCGCCTCGCCGAGCCAGCCGAACTCCCTGTTTCCCCGGGCGACCCGCGCGGCGCGGCCCGGGTGGAGCCACGGCGGCGCCCCATCTCGCTGCTCGATCCGCGCCCCGGACACGCGCAGCGTCGAGAGCACGGCCTCGACGGCCCCCTTGACCCCGTAGACCGGGTTCCTGCCGCCGCGGCGGGCGCCGGCGATCGCGAGGCGCTCGGACTCGCGCGGGAGCCCCTCGCCCTTCCGGAAGACCGGCGCGGCGAGGTAGATCGCGGCCTCGTCCCGGTACTTCAGGTTGGTCTCGCAGGCGACGAGGATCTTCGGGACGAGGCTCGTGACGAGGAGGTCGAGCCCAGGCTGCTGCGCGTTCGAGAGGCGCAGCTCGCCCGGCTCGACGGCCGCCTTCCGGCACTCCTCGGCGGTCGTGAACGGGTAGGCGTAGATCTCCGCGAATCCGCACTCCGCCGAGAGCGCGTGCCGCACCTTCCGGCGCACGACGCGAAGGGGCTCCTCGGGCACCGGCTCGAGCCGGCCCGAGAGCGGGATCGCCGGGAGCTTGTCGTACCCGTGGATCCGACCCACCTCCTCGACGAGGTCCTCGGGCCGCGAGACGTCGAGCCCCGTGCGCCACGACGGAACGGCCACCGTCAGCGCGTCCCTCGCGCGGTTCACGCCGAAGCCGAGGCGCGAGAGGATCCCGTCGACGCGGGCGGGCGGCAGCTGGATGCCGAGCCGCCTCGGGACGAAGTCGGCGGCGAGCCTGATGGAAACGGGGGGGCGCGGGGGGCCGTGGACGTCGCTCCAGCCGCCGAGCGGTTTCGCCGACGGGCAGATGCCCTCTAGGAGCCGGAGGAACCGGCGGGCTGCCCCCGGAACCCCCTCCGCATCGAGCCCTTTCGAGAACCGCGTCGCCGAGTCCGTGCGCAGGTCGAGCGCCATCGCCGTCTTCCGGATCGACGTCTGCTCGAAGTTCGCGACCTCGAGCACGATCTCCGTCGTGTCCGCGGCGACCTCGGAGTTCGAGAGTCCCATCACGCCCGCGATCGCGAGCGCGCGCTCCGGGTCGGCGATGACGCAGCTTCCCTCGGGGAGCGTCCGCTCGACGCCGTCGAGCGTCGTCACCTTCTCCCCCGCGCGCGCCCGGCGGACGACGATCCGCCCCTTCGCGACGCGCCGCCGGTCGAAGGCGTGGAGCGGCTGGCCGCACTCGAGCTGCACGAAGTTCGTGAGATCGACGACGTTGTTGATCGAGCGCTGCCCGACGTCCTCGAGCCTCCGCCGCAGCCACGCGGGCGACGGCCCCACCTTCACGCCGCCGATCGCCCAGCCGAGGTAGCGGGCGCAGAGGTCCTTCGCCTCGATCGCCACCTCGACGCCGGGCGCGGCCTTCGGCGGCTCGCCGCCGAGGTCGAGAGGCCGGAGGTCGCGGTCGAGGATCGCGCCGAGCTCGCGCGCCATGCCTCGGTGCCCCCAGAGGTCGGGGCGCGAGGTGATGCCCGTGTTCGGGATCTCGATCGTCCGCCCGCCCGGGAGCACGTCGCGGGCCGGGGTGCCCGCGGGCGCCCCCGTGTCGAGGACGAGGATCCCCTCGTGCTCCTCGGAGAGGCCGAGCTCGCGCTCCGAGAGGACCATGCCGGCGCTCACGAAGCCGCGGATCTTCCGCTTCTCGAGCGTGAGCCCGTTCGGGAGCGTCACGCCCGCGCCCGCGAAGCAGATCTTCTGGCCCTGCTTCACGTTCGGCGCGCCGCAAACGACCTCGATCGGGCCCTTCCCGCTCTCGACCGTCACGAGCGAGAGCTTCTCCGCGTCCGGGTGGCGGCGCACGGCGAGCACGTCGCCGACGACGACGCCCCTCCACTTGTCCTTCGCCTCCTCGACCTCCGCGACGTGGAGGTTGATGAGCTCCGCGACCGACGCGGGCGTCTGCCCCGCGAGGTCGACGTGGTCGGCGAGCCAATCGAAGCTCAGGCGCATCCGAACTGCTCCAGGAACCGCAGGTCGCCGCCGTGGAACCAGCGGATGTCGTCGATCCCGTAGCGCATGAGGGTGAGCCGGTCGATGCCCATGCCGAAGGCGAAGCCGGTCCACTCCTTCGGGTCGATGCCGCCGGCCTCGAGCACCTTCGGGTGGACCATGCCCATCCCGCAGAGCTCCATCCAGCGGCCGCCGCGCCGGATGTCGCACTCGAACGACGGCTCCGTGAACGGGAAGAAGCTCGGGCGGAATCGCGCAAGGACCTCCTCGCCGAGGATGGCGGAGAGGATCGCGCGGATCGAGTGGAAGAGGTGCCCGGGGACGATGTCCCGGTCGATCACGAGCCCCTCGATCTGCGTGAAGCAGGCCTCGTGGGTTGCGTCGACCGCCTCGTTCCGGAAGACGCGGCCCGGGAAGATCGCGCGGAGCGGCGCGCCGAAGCGGCGCATCGCGCGGATCTGGACCGGCGAGGTGTGGGTGCGGAGCAGGTTCCCGTCGGAGAGCCAGAAGGTGTCCCAGTCGTCGCGGGAGGGGTGCGACGCGGGGATGTTCAAGCCGTCGAAGTTGTGGAACTCGTCCTCGACCCACGGCCCCTCGACGACGCGGTAGCCCATGCCGCGGAAGAGGTGCTCGAGGTCGGCCTCGACGAGCGTGATCGGGTGCAGGTGGCCCCGGCGGGGCGCGTCGGCGGGGAGAGAGAGGTCGAGCCACTCCCGGGTCGCGAGCGAGCCCTCGCGCGCCGAGAGGAGCGCCGCCTCCCGGGCGGCGAGCGCATCCTCGATCGCCTTCTTCACGCGGTTCGCACGTGCGCCGGCGTCGGCCCGCTCCTTCGCCTCGAGCTGCCCGATCTCCTTGAGCGTCGCCGACAGGGCGCTCTTGCGGCCCAGGTACTTCACCCGGAGGGCCTGGAGCGCGTCGCCGTCCCCCGCGGCCTCGATCGCCGCGAGCGCCTCCTTCCGGATCCCGTCGAGATCCATCTCTCCTCCTGCGAAACGAAAAGGGCCGCCTCGCCGGCGGCCCCCGAACCCCCCCGGAGTCTCCTTACAGGGCCGCCTTGGCCATCTCCACGAACCGGTCGAACGCCTCCCCGTCGCTGTACGCGACCGCGGCGAGCTGCTTCCGGTCGACTTCGATGCCGGCCTTCTTGAGGCCGCTGACGAAGCGCGAGTAGGTGAGGCCCCTCGCGCGGGTCGCGGCGGAGAGGCGGGTGATCCAGAGGCTGCGCATCTCGCGCTTGAAGAGCTTCCGGCTCGTGTAGTTGGCGCGGCCCGCGCGGAGCAACGCCTCCTTGGCGATCTTGATCCGCTTGCGCCGGGCGCTCCGGTACCCCTTGACATCCTTGAGGATCCGCTTGAGGCGGCGGCGCTTGGCTACGCCGGGCTTGATGCGCATGTCTTACTTCTCCCCGAGCAGGCGCAGGTAGGACGTCCGCTCGCCCGGGCTCACGAACCCGTGGCGGCGGAGGTTCCGCTTCCGCTTCCGCGAGCGGCCGGCCAGCAGGTGGCGCCGGAACGCCTTGTTGCGCCGGAGCTTGCCGGTCTTGGTGATCTTGATCCGCTTCCGGACGGAGCGGTTGGTCTTCTGTTTGGGCATGGTGGATCCCGGGAAGCCCTAGAGCATAGCCGGGCCCGGCGGCCGATCAAGCCTTGGCGCGAAAGCGCCCGGCTGGCGGTTCCCCGGCGGCCCCCGTTTGGGTATACCGTAGCCCCATGGCGGTCCAGCAGCGGATCATCGGCGGCGGCCTGCTCCTCGCGGGGATCGCGGTCGTCCTCATCCTCATCTTCCTCTTCAGCAACCGGGGGATGGACCCGGCCGAGGCCTACAGCAGGCTCAAGGACGAGATCTACCCCGCCTACGTGAAGGCCGACGAGGCGGGTGACTACGTCAAGCTCCAGGACCTCGCGAAGGAGGCCAAGGGGATCGAGGCGGACACGGCGATGGCGGCCGTCCTCAAGGAGGCGAACGCCGCCGCGGCAGCCGGGGATCGCGAAGCGAGAGGCCTCCTAAAGCTGCTCGAGCCGACCGGGCAGGGGGGCGTCGACGCCTTCGACCAGAACCTGAAGGGCCTCTTCGAGCTCGACGGGGGCTGGTACGAGAGCCGCAGCCACACGGCGCTGCGACTGCTCAAGCGGTGCCTCCTCGCGACGCTCGACAGCCTGCGGGCCGGCTCGGGCCTCGAGATCCCGCTGCCGGAGGCGGACGCGACCGCGAAGCACCCGGTCGCGGCAGCCGACGCGGCGCTCTTCCGCGCGTTCGCGCTCCCGCCCGCGGAGGTCCAGAAGGCGCTCAAGACGAAGGGCGCGGGCGCGAAGGCGAACTCGGCGCGGCTCGTCTGGAACCAGGCGGACGCGACCGACGACCGGGCGCGGCTCTCGGCAGCGCTCGAGAAGATCCCGCGGATCGCGGACGCCATGGAGCGGGCGGCCGTCGCGCTCGGCAAGGCGGAGCAGGACCTCAAGGGGCGCGAGGACGCGAGGAGGCAGGTCCAGCAGTACCTGAAGCTCGCGTCGGACCAGCTCGCGGCGGCGCTCGACGCGCCCGCGAGGCCGCCCGGCGAGTTCCCGATCGCCGAGATCGCCGCCGCGCTGATGCAGGAGGCGAGGATCCTGAAGGCCACCGGCACGAACGCCCCGGACCTCGGCAAGGCGCTCGCCCAGGCCTTCGCGCCGTAGAGTCGAGCGGGGGGCCGCCGCCCTCCGGCGGCCGCGCGGCCTGCGGGCCCGACGGGACCGATCACGCGACTGCGGACTGCCGGTCCCGATTCTCGTCCGCCGCGATACCCTGACGGACCTGCGCGCGTCCCCCTCGGTCCTGCTCGGGCGCATGTCCCGGGGCGATTGGCTGCCGCACGGCGTGGCGGCCGTGGTCGTGGCCCTCGCCGCCGGCGCGGGGGTGATGGTCTTCAAGTGGATGTACGAGGGGCTCGGTGCGGCGGGCGCCCGCTGGATCGAGCCGCTGGGGCGCGGCGCCGTCGTCCTGCTGCCGGTCGTCGGCGGGCTCGTCGTGGGGCTGATCGCGCGATACCTGATCGGGGCCGAGCGTCACCACGGCGTCGCGGGGATCATGGAGGCGGTCGCGCTCGGCGGGGGGCGCCTCCGCTTCTGGCGCATCCCGCAGAAGACGATCGCGGCGGCGGCCTCGATCGGCTGCGGCGCCTCGGTCGGGCCGGAGGATCCCTCGGTGCAGATCGGGGCCAACCTCGGGTCGATGGTAGGCCAGGCGCTGCGCCTTCCCGAGGAGCGCATCCGCACGCTC
>JAKLKT010000309.1 GCA_023150495.1 Planctomycetota bacterium | reverse complement strand
GCGGCCGCGGCGACGCGTCGGTGGACGACTTGCGGGGCCCCTACGTCCTCGCGGGCGGCTGGTGGCGCGGCGGCGTCGCGCGCGAGTACTACTTCGCCCGCACCCGCCGCGAGGAATGGCTCTGGGTCTTCCGCGACACCACCCGCCGCCGCTGGTACCTCCACGGCCGAGTGGAATAGAGTGTGATCTTTTCCGGATTGTTAAGACGGAAATCGTTTGGATGAAACAGGTTACGACGACCGGGTGCGGCATGGATGCCGCATTTTCGGGGGAAGGCATGCTGGGCCCCTTGCCGCCAGGGCGCATTGCGAGGACGCGGTGCCTTCCTACGTCCCCCTCTGGTGCAAGAGCAACTTCTCCTTCCTCGAAGGGGCGAGCCATCCGTCCGAGCTCGTCGAGCGCGCGCACCACCTGGGCCTCGAGCACCTGGCGCTCACCGACCGCGACGGGGTCTACGGCATCGTCCGCGCCCACGTCCGCGCGCGCGAGCTCGGCGTCCGGCTGATCGTCGGCGCGCAGGTGACCGTCGGCCTCCCCGACGATGCCGTCGGGGCTCCCGCCGGCGCCCGCGACGCAACGCCCTCCCCTCTCCCCCGCACCCCCTCACCCCTCCTGCTGCTGGCGCAGGACCGCGGCGGCTACGCGAACCTCGGCCGCCTGCTCACGACCGGGCGACGGCGCTCGCCGAAGGGCTCGTGCTCGGTGACGCCCGACGAGGTGCGCGCGCACGCCGCGGGGCTCCTCGCGCTCTCGGGCGACCCCGCGCCGCTCAAGGAGGCGTTCGGCGACCGGCTCTACGCGCTCGTCGCGCGCCATCGCGAGGCGGGCGAGGTGCTCGCCGAGAGCGCGCTCCGCGACGAGGCGAGGCGCCATGCGATCCCGACCGTCGCCGCCGTCGAGGTCCTCTACCACACCCCGGCGCGCCGCCCGCTCCAGGACGTGCTCGCCTGCCTGCGCCACGGGAAGACCCTCGCGACCGCGGGCCGCGCGCTGAAGCCCAACGCGGAGCACGCGCTCCCGCCGCCCGCCGCGATCGAGGCGCTCTTCGAGGACGACCCTCCTTCGGTCGCGCGCACGAGCGAGGTCGCGGCGCGGTGCTCGTTCTCGCTCGGCGAGATCCGCTACCGCTACCCGTCGGAGCGCCTCCCCGACGGCAAGACCTCCGCGCAATGGCTCGAGGAGCTCAGCTGGCGCGGCGCCCGCGAGCGCTATCCGGATGGGGTCCCGGGGAAGGTGCGCGACCTGCTGCGGAAGGAGCTCGCGCTCATCGGGGAGCTCGACTACTGCGGCTACTTCCTCACGATGTGGGAGATCGTCCGCTTCTGCCGCGAGAACGGCATCCTCTGCCAGGGGCGAGGCTCGGCGGCGAACTCCGCGGTCTGCTACTGCCTCGGCGTCACCGCCGTCGACCCGGCGCGGATCGACCTCCTCTTCGAGCGGTTCCTGTCGAAGGAGCGCGCGGAGCCGCCGGACATCGATCTCGACATCATGCACGAGCGGCGCGAGGAGGTGATCCGCCACGTCTACGGGCGCTACGGCCGCGACCGCGCGGCGATGGTCGCGAACGTGATCCGCTACCGGCAGCGCTCGGCCGTGCGCGACGTCGGGAAGGCGCTCGGCCTCGCGGAGACATCGCTCGACCGCCTCTCCAAGCTCGTCGCGTACGGCGACGACGTCGATCCCGCGCGCCTGCGCGAGGCGGCGCTCGACCCGGAGAGCCCCGCCTGCCGCCACCTGCTCGCGCTCGCCGGGGAGGTGCAGGACTTCCCGCGCCACCTCTCGATCCACCCCGGCGGCTTCCTCCTCGGCCACGAGCCCGTCCACGACCTCGTGCCGATCGAGAACGGCGCGATGGAGGGGCGCACGGTCATCCAGTGGGACAAGGAGGACGTCGAGGACCTCGGGCTCTTCAAGGTCGACCTCCTCGGCCTCGGCGCGCTCACCCACATCGACCGCACGCTGAAGCTCATCGGGAACCCGAACCTCTCGCTCGCGACGATCCCCGAGGGCGACCGGGACACCTACGACATGATCTGCGCCGCGCGGACGGTCGGGGTCTTCCAGATCGAGAGCCGCGCGCAGATGGCGATGCTCCCGCGCCTCCTGCCGCGGAACTTCTACGACCTCGTGATCGAGGTGAGCATCGTGCGGCCGGGCCCGATCACGGGCGGCATGGTCCACCCGTTCCTCCGCCGCCGCAGGGGCGAGGAGCCCGTCACCTACCCGCACGAGTGCCTCGAGCCCGTCCTGAAAAAGACCCTCGGCGTGCCGCTCTTCCAGGAGCAGGTGATGCGGCTCGCCGTCGTCGCAGCCGACTACACGCCGGGCGAGGCCGACCAGCTCCGCCGCGACATGGCCGCGTGGCGAAAGACCGGCCGGATCGAGCGCCACCGCGAGCGCCTCGTCCGCCGCATGGAGGAGAAGGGCATCGCGACGACCTTCGCGGAGCAGGTCTTCGAGCAGATCCGCGGCTTCGGCGAGTACGGATTTCCCGAGAGCCACGCGGCGTCGTTCGCGCTCATCGCCTACGCGACCGCGTGGCTGAAGCGCCACTACCCCGCGGAGTTCACCTGCGGCCTCATGAACGCGCAGCCGATGGGGTTCTACGCGCCCGCGACGATCCTAGAAGACGCGAAGCGGAGCGGGGTCGGGATCCTCCCGATCGACGTGCAGCGAAGCGGCTGGGAGTGCACGCTCGAGGAGGGCGCGGTCCGCGTCGGCCTCCGGTGGGTGAAGGGGCTCGGGGAAGAGGGAGGAAGAAGGATCGTCGCGGAGAGGCCCTTCCGCTCGCTCGAGGAGTTCCGGCTGAAGACCGCGCTCGACAAGGACGCGCGGGCGCGGCTCGCGGAGGCGGGGGCGCTGCGATCCCTCGGCGGGCGCCGCGAGGCGATCTGGGGGATGGCGCAGGCCGCGGCGCCCACGGCGCTCGGCCTCGACTTCCCGGAAGACACGCCCGGCTTCGCGCCGCTCACGCCGATGGAGGAGGTCTCCTGGGACTTCCGCGCGACCGGCCACTCGACGCGCGACCACCCCCTCGGCCCCCTGCGCGGGCGATTGAGGGGCTTGGGCCTCCCCGACGCAAGGGCGCTCAACGCGATGCCGGACGGCCGGCAGGCGCGCTACGCGGGCCTCGTGATCTGCCGCCAGCGGCCCGGCACGGCGAAGGGGGTGCTGTTCATGACCCTCGAGGACGAGACGGGCTTCGTGAACCTCGTGATCTGGCCCGACGTCTTCGCGCGCCACGAGCTCCTCGTGAAGACCGAGGCGTTCCTCGGAGTCTCGGGAAGGCTCCAGGTGAAGGACGGCGTCACGCACCTCGTGGCCGCGCGCCTCTGGCGGCCGGACCTCGCCCCCCCGCCGGCCCCCCCGAGCCACGACTTCCGCTAGGCGGGAGCCGGCCCGGCAAGCCGCATCGCGGGGCGCGTGCCGCGGTGCCTCGCCCGTCCCGCATCGGGACAGCCGGCGCCTCGCCCTCCCCCGCGCCCCCTCCGATAAGGAAGTTCGGTTCGGAGGAATCACGGGCCCAAGGTGCCCAGGAGGTCACTGTGAATCTGCGTACCCTTCCGCGCGCCGTCACGGCCGCGGCCCTTCTCTTCGCGATCGGTTGCGGCGGCGGCGGCGGATCGAGCGAGCTCACCATCAGCGACCAGAACGCCGAGGCGCTCGCCGCGTCCGGCGTCGGCGCGGTCAGCATGCTCGAGGGCATGACCGAGATGATGGACATGTTCTCCGAGAGCTTCTTCAGCCCCGCGGCCCAGATGCAGCCGTGCCCCGACGGAGGCCAGGCCAACCTGTCGATCAACGACGTGCTGCCCGCGGGCCTCTCGACGGGCGACAACGTGGACGCCACCTTCTACGGGTGCCTGGTCGACGTCGGCGGCGGCACGACGCTCTCGTTCAACGGCATGCTCGGGTTCGACGCGACGACCGTGACCGGCGACCCGTTCGACCCGCTCACGGGCGGCACGCGCACGCTCACCGGCACCTTCGGCGGGCTCACGCTCGGGATCCTCGGCGCGACGATGACGGTCAACGGCGGCATCTCGGTCTCCCTCACGAGCGCCGATGCCGACACGTTCACCGGCTCCATCAGCGGCGACTACTTCGGCGCCTACGCGTCGGCGGGCACGCAGTCCTTCTCCGGCTCGCTCGACGACTTCCTCCTGCAGCGCACCTGGACCGAGTCCACGGGCGCCTACTCGCTCGAGATCGACGCCCGGATCTACAGCAGCGAGCTCAACGGCTTCGCGACCTTCGAGACGACGACGCCCTTCACGGGCACGGGCGAGGACAATCCCTCGGCCGGCACGCTCGTCGCGACGGGCGCGATGGGCGCCACGGTCACCCTGATCGCGCTCGACAACGTCAACGTCCAGATCCTCATCGACGCGGACGGGACGCCCGGCGCGGAGACGACGATCAACACGACCTGGGACGCTCTCGAGAACAACTCGTAGCGGCACTCCACGGCCGATTCCAGGGGTCGCGCCCGCGGGCGCGGCCCCTTT
>JAKLKT010000308.1 GCA_023150495.1 Planctomycetota bacterium | reverse complement strand
GACGTGCTCCTCGCGCGCGCGGCCGACCGCAACCCCGAGTTGCTCGCCCTCTCCCGCGAGGTCCAGGGCCGGACGCAGGCGATCGAGCTCGCGCGGCTCCAGTACCTGCCCGACTTCTCGCTGGGCGTCGGACTCGACCCCGGCGAGTGGGCCACGCGGGTGATGGGCATGATCACGATGCCCTTCGTGCGGCGCCCCGCGATCGAGGGCGCCATCGAGCAGGCCCGCGCCGACCTTCGCGCGGCCGAGGCGATGCGGCGGCAGGTGGGGAACGACCTCGCCGCGCAGATCGTGCTCCAGCTCTACGCCCTCCGGAACGCCGACCGGCAGATCCGCCTCTTCGAGGAGGCGATCGTCCCGGAGTCGGATCAGGCCGTCCGCGCGCTCCAGGGCGTGTACGCGGCGGGGCGCCTCCCGCTCCAGGAGCTGCTCGACTCGCTGCGGGTCTGGATCGACGCGCGCGCCGCGCTCGCCGAGGTGCGCGCGGAGCGCGAGAAGAGCCTCGCGCGGCTGGAGGCGCTCGCGGCCGTCGACACCCGTTCGTGACGCGTCTACCCCGCGGGCGGGCCGGACTCGTCCCCGGGCAGGAGACCGTGCTTCCGGAGGCGGTAGAGGAGGGCGTGCCGGCCGAGGCACAGGAAGCGCGCCGCGTGGCTGCGGTTCCCGCCGCACGCACGGAGTGCGATCTCCAACAGCTTGCGCTCCACCTGGTCGATGTCGATGCCGGACGGGGGCACCGCGATCACGTCGAGCGCATCGGACGGCGGCGGGACGGCCGGGAGTGGCGCCGGGGAGGGGCCGAGACCCAGGTCGTCCGCCGTGATCCGCCCCTCGTCGGCGCGGACGATCAGCGCGCGCTCGAGGACGTTTCGCATCTCGCGGACGTTCCCGGGCCACGGGTGCGCGCGGAGACGGGCCGCGGCCTCGGGGTCCACCCGGACGTGCGGGGCCTCGAGCTCGACGAGCAGGCGGTCGACGAGCAGCGGCACGTCCTCGGGGCGCTCCCGGAGAGGCGGCAGCCGGATCTCGACGACGCGCAGCCGGAAGTAGAGGTCCTCGCGGAACCGGCCGTCGGCGACCATCTCCTCGAGCGGGCTGTTCGTCGCGGCGACGAGCCGGACGTCGAAGGTCAGGTCCTGCGTCCCCCCGACGCGCCGCAGGGTGCCTCCTTCGAGCACGCGCAGGAGCTTCCCCTGGAGGGCCGGGCCGAGGAGCCCGATCTCGTCGAGGAAGAGCGTGCCCTTGTGCGCCTCCTCGTAGCACCCGATGCGTCGCGCGTCCGCGCCCGTGAAAGCGCCCTTCTCGTGGCCGAAGAACGCGCTCTCGAGCAGCGTCTCCGGGATCGCAGCGCAGTTCAGGATGACGAACGGCCCGTCCGCCCGCCGCGAATTGTGGTGTATCGCCCGGGCAAACAGGTCCTTCCCCGTCCCCGTCTCGCCGCGCAGGAGGACCGTCGCGTTCGCGGGGGCGGCGCGCCGCATGAGATCGAAGGCCTGCTGCATCGCGGGCGATCCGCCCACGATGCGTTCGAACGAGTAGCGCCGGTGGAGCGCTTCCCGCTGGCGAGCGACGGCGAAGTACAGCGCGCGGAAGTTCGCCGCGCGCGCGACCGCCCCGAGCAGCGCTTCCCGGGCCACCGGCTTCCGGAGGAAGTCGAACGCGCCCTCCTTGAGCGCCCGCACCGCGCTGTCGACGTCGCCGTGGGCCGTGAGGACGACGACGACCGCCTCGGCGTCCCGGCGCTTGATCTCGTCGAGAAGGGCGAGCCCGTCCATGCCCGGCATACGGAGGTCGGTGACGACGACGTCGTACTTGTCTCCTGCGAGCCGCTCCAGCCCGTCCTCCGCCGAGGCGACCGCATCGACGCGGTGGCCCGCCTCCGCGAGCTGCAGCTCGAGCACCCTTCGCAGGTTCTTGTCGTCATCGACGAGGAGTACGCGCGCGGGCGCGGTCACGGCTTCGGCTCCTGCGGGAACGACACCACGACGCGGGCGCCGCCCTCGGGGCGGTTTTCGAGGCGGAGCCTGCCGCCGTGGCTCTCGACGATCCCGCGTGCGATCGGCAGGCCGAGGCCCGTTCCATGCGAGCGCGTCGTGAAGAACGGCCGCGGCTCCTGTCCCTCCAGCTCCCGCGGGAAGCCCGGCCCGTCGTCGTCGACGACAAGGTCCGTGCCGGTCTGCGTCCGCGACGCGCGCATCCACACCGTGCCGCCGTGCCCGACGGCCTCGAGGCTGTTCAGGACGAAGTTGACGAGCAGCTGGCGGAGGAGGTCCTTCGCCAAGGGGAGGACGATGTCGGGCGGCGAGACTTCCGCCGAGATTCGCACGCCGCGCTTCCGCGCCTCCGCGTCGAGGAGCGCCCGCACCCCCTCCACGACCTCGCGCAATCCGGCGCGGCCGTCGTCGCGCGCCGGGCGGGCGCTCTCGAGGTAGTTCCCGACCACGCCGTCCAGCCGCTGCACCTCCTGGTCGAGGATGTCGATCAGCTCCTTGCGGGCGTGGCCCGCCGGGAACTCGGCGCGGAGGAGATCCGCGATCCCCTTGAGCGACGCGAGCGGATTGCGGACCTCGTGGGCCAGATTGGCCGACAGGAGCCCGAGGGTGGCCAGCCGGTCGGCCTGCCGGAGCTGCGCCTGCGCTTCGAGGAGGCCGCGCGCCGCTTCGCGGGCAGCCAGCGCGCTCGCCTCGGCCGCCTCGCGCGTCGCCCTCTCCCGGTCGGAGTAGTAGCCCGTGAGATACCCCACCACGATCCAGAGCACGATCTCGAACGACCGGTTGAGGTTCTTCTCCAGCGGGTCGCCTCCGAGATGGGTGAAGAGGTGCGGGAAGAACGCCAGCGCGACGAGGACGGCGATGCCCGTCCCCGCCTTCCTCCCGCAGCGGGCCCCCACGAAGACGATGGGCACGTAGTAGAGGCGGGTCAGCACGTCGTGGATGCGCATCGCGTCGGGCGGCGTCGCGTAGTGGGCCACCGTGATGAGGACGACGAGGATGATGCCGGCCCACAGCGAACGGACTGCCACGTCGGACGTTCGCGAAGCGGCGGCCTCGGCCATGCGGTGATGATAGCCCAGCACCCGGCTGGCGGCGCCTTCGTCTTCCACCGCGTTCCGGACGCGGAGCCCCCGCCTCACGCTCCGTGATGGTGGCGGTGGTGCAGGTCAGGCCAGTGCGGGTGGCTGTGCACGATGCGCTCGTGCTCGTGCAGGTGAGAGTGGCGCGTGGGCGGGGGAAGACCGGGGTGCACATGCGTGTGGTGGCCGTCGTCGTGGCGGTGCATGTGGGTGTGGGCCATCGGCTCGTGCACGTGCTCGTGGCTGTGGCGGTCGCGGAAGAGGAGGACGAGCGAGGCGACGAGGAGGGCGGCGGCGCCGGCCTGGCCCGACGAGATCGGCTCGCGCAGCGCCGTCGCCGCGAGCGCGACGCCGAAGAACGGCGCGGTCGCGAAGACCATCTGCGCGCGCGTCGCCCCCATCTGCTGCGCGGCCGTTATGTAGAGCGCGATGCTCACGCCGTAGGAGGCGCATCCGACGAGCGCCGCGAGTGCCACCGTGCCCGCGCCCGCGCGGAAGGGCTCCGCGAGGAGGCCGATCGCGAGGTTCACCGTGCCCGCCGCGAGCCCCTTGCAGAGCGTGCTCTGCGTCGGCGTGATGCCGTCGATCAGCGCGGTCAGGTGATTGTCGAGGCCCCAGCAGACGCACGCCGCAGCGACGAGCAGCCCGGCCTCGGGGCCCGCGGCGCCCTCCTCGTGGGAAAGGAGTACGCCTGAGAGGATGACGCCCGAAACGCCGGCCCAGCCGACCCGGCCGAGGTGGTCCTTGAACACGAGCGCGCCAAGGACGGCCGTGGCCACCATCTCGAGGTTGAGCCACATGGAGACCGACGCGGCGGACGCGAGCCGCAGGCCGAGGAGCAGCAGGACCGGACCGAGCCCTCCGCCGAAGAGCACGGCACCGCCAAGGCGCAGGGCGTTGCGCCGATCCAGCCGCCAGGGAGCCCCCCGCACCGCCTTCCTGGCGACGGCGACCGCCGCCCCGAGGTAGAGGAGCCCGGCCAGCGTGAACGGCGACAGGTCGTGGAGAAGGAGCTTGCTCAGCGGCGTCGCCGCACCGAAGAGCGCGGCCGAGAGCAGCGCCAGCGCGACCGGGAAGTGCCTCCGCATGGCCGCCCATCCTCGCATGGCAAGTGCGACACTTTCGTTGCAGTCGAGAACGGCGCGACGCGGGCGCTCAAGCTTGCATCTTCGATGAACGTCGTAGGATTTCGAGAGCGGTTGGGCCCGCACGCGGAGGATGTCATGCCGAGCTGTCGCTGTGCGCTCATGGGGATCGCCGCGCTCTTCCTGGCGAGCTGTTCCGGCGGAGGCCAGCCCCCCGTGCCGTAGCCAGTTGGGCTACCTCGAGACGATGCAGGCGGAGATGGAGAACGAGGGGCACGCGATGCCCGTCCACATGGCGGGCGTGAACGAGCCGGGATCGGAGGCAGGCAACGACGCGTTCACCGTCGGGCTCGGGCTGCCGTGGCTGCAGGACACCGCGGCGAAGATGGTCGGGGCGTCGTGGGGCGCGGATCACTTCGACCTGGTCATCCTCGGCCCGGACAACGTGGAGGTCGCGGTCTACAGCCTGATCGAGTACGACCTCTCCGACCCGGCCAACTACGACGAGATCAAGCAGACGCTCGCAGCCCTTGCAGACCGGGGCGTGGCAGGCATGAATGCAGACGCACAGCATGGCGGGGCCGGCGACGACATGGAGCCCGGCGCCGACGGGATGCACGATCACACGCCGTACGGCGATGCCGACATGCACGAGGGCGTGGAGCACGGGGACATGCATCCGGGCATGGGAGACGACGCCGCCGGGATGCACGAGGATCTGTCGGGACCCTGCCCGGTTGACGGCGCGCCTGCCGGAGACATGCCGATGCACGGGTCCGCGACGCACTCGCATCCTTGAGGCTGGTGCGGGCGCGACCGCCGTCGATCGCCGATGCCGCACGCGTAACGTCAAGCCGACGCGGCCTTCGCAGCGCGCCTCGCACCGAGGTAATCGGCGAGCCGGGCCATGGCATGGCGCTGGCCAGCTCCGCCTTCCACGAAGGCGAGGCCCATCAATCCCTGCCCGGTTTCAGGCTTCGTCCAGACCACCCGCGCCATCGCGACGACGGGGAATGGATCATCGCGGAGAAGGAAGCCGACGTACACCTCGCTTCCCACGAGCGGCGGCGTGTCAGCGACGAGGCAGGCGCCGCCTTCCCCGAGGTTGCGCGCCTTGGCGGAATGGCAGTCGGTGCAGCTCAGATGCCGCACGAACATGGCCTGGAGCTCCCCGTCCAAGCGAGGCGTAGCGCGCCGTTCTGCCTTCACGGTTCCCGCAGGAAACCTACCCCAGTAAACAGGCCGGGCAGTCCAAGCGCGCGGAGGACCGGGGCCCGCGGCGCGCGTTTGTGTGGAGGGACCGCTCGACACGGGCGGCTCGCGACTCTTGAGCGCCGCCCATGGAGTGGCAGCGTCCAGTCCTGCGGTCGGCGGGCGGGAGTCTCCTTCGGCTCGCGCGGGGGCACGCCCCTCACGCTACCCGCCGCGCGCAGCCATCGCGAGAGGGTCGGCTGCGCGATCCCCGTCTCCTGCGCCAAGGCCGTCGCGCTCCTCGCGCCAGGCCCCGTCATCTTCCGGACCATGCTCGATCGAACCGATGCGGTGTACTCCATGCCAGATCTCGTCGCCCCCAGCGTTGTGGTTGAGGAGGGGCGCTCGCGCGCTGCCCCCCTCCCGCCCCTTAAGGGGCGGGAGGGGGGCATACTCCTCGAACAAGGCGACAACTACGCTGACACAGGGGGCTCTCGTGCCCGCGGCGGTGTTCGAGGATCTCGGCGGGCATGAAGCCGCGGAACCGCCCGCGGCACCCGTCACGCGGGATCCACGCACTCCAGCGTGAACGAGCCTCCGTCGGTGCCCATCACGAGGCTCTGCTTCTCGGCCACGAGGGAGACCCTCTCGTCCGAGACGGCCGCCAGCGCGGGCGCGTCGTTGATGCCGTCTCCGACCATTGCCACGCCGCCAGTCTCGCGGCGCAGCCGCTCGACCACGCGCACCTTGTCCTCGGGCCTGAGCTCCGCTTGCCCGCCCGCCTGTGTCGGGAGGCCCTCGCATCTGGCGCCCCCATCGGCGCGGGTGGCGGCGCGCCCGTGCGACCGACGCGCAGCCTCGCCCCGAGGCACGTGGCCGTACTCCTGTTGTCGAGACTCACAGTTTGGGCGCTGGGCCCCTACCCCGGCGCGGAGGACGCCGTCCATTCGCCGGCGGACCGTTACGGCGTCGCGGTCGCCTTGCCGGCGCGCAGGGGGCACCGTCCTTCCGCCGCGATCCCTGCTACTCCCGCAGCAGCCGCAGCGCGTTGAAGACGACGGCGAGGCTCACGCCCATGTCGGCGGCGATGGCCATCCAGAGCGACGCGACGCCGAAGAGCGCGAGGACGAACACCGCCGCCTTGAACAGCAGGGCCGCGGCGATGTTCTGGCGGATGATCGACAGGGCGCGCCGCGAGTGCCGGATCAGCCACGGCAGGCGCGAGAGGTCGTCAGTCATGAGCACCACGTCGGCCGCCTCGATCGCGACATCAGTGCCCGCGACGGCCATCGCGATGCCGAGGTCCGCGCGCGCCATCGCGGCGGCGTCGTTGATCCCGTCGCCGACCATCGCGACGCCGCCGTCCGCGCGCATGAGTTCCTCGACCGCCGCGACCTTCTGGTCGGGGAGGAGCTCCGCGCGCACCTCGTCGATCCCGGCTGCCAGTGCGATCGCCTCGGCGGTGGGGCGGTTGTCGCCCGTGAGCATGACCACCCGCTCCACCCCGGCGCGCTTCAGCTCCGCCACCTGCTCGCGCGCGTCGGGGCGCATCTCGTCCGCGACCGCGAGCAGTCCGCACACGTGCCGGTCGGTGCCGACAAAGAGGACCGACCGGCCGGGGCTCGCGAGCTCTTCCATCCGCGCGCAGACGCGGTCGTGCTCCTCGCCACGCACCTCGTCGAGGAACCGGTGCGATCCGACCCAGAACCGCCGGCCGTCCACGACGCCTTCTGCGCCCTTGCCACGGTGGGCGGTCACGCGCTCCGCGACCGGGACGGAGAGCCCTTTGGCCGCGGCGACGATCGCGTGGGCGATCGGGTGCTCCGCCCGCGCCTCGACCGCGGCGGCCCGCGACAGCACCTCCTTCTCGTCGTGGCCGTCGTAGGTGACGACCTCGACCACGCGAGGCCTCCCGCGCGTGAGCGTCCCGGTCTTGTCGAGCGCGAAGACCCGGATCCGCGCGGGAGTCTCGAGGTGCCGCCCGTCCTTCACGAGGACGCCGTGGCGCGCGGCCGCGGTGAGCCCCGCGACGACCGCCACCGGCGTCGAGATCACGAGCGCGCACGGGCACGCGATCACGAGGAGCACGAGCGCGCGGTAAAGAGCGTCCCCCCAGCCCCCCCCGAGAAAGACCAGGAACACCAGAAGCGCTGCGGCCATCACCGCGGGCGTGTACACACTCGCGAACCGCTCCACCCACCGCTCGCTCGCGCTCCGCTTCTCGCCGGCGAGCTCGACGAGCCGCACCATGTGCGCGACGGTCGTCTCGCCCGCCTCCTTCGTCGTCTCGACGACGAGCGCGCCCGGGCCGTTGATCGTCCCGGCGAAGACCTCGTCGCCCGGCTCCTTCGTGACGGGCAGCGACTCGCCCGTGAGCGGCGACTGGTCGAGGCTCGACGCGCCGTCGCGCACGATGCCGTC
>JAKLKT010000307.1 GCA_023150495.1 Planctomycetota bacterium | reverse complement strand
GGAAGTCGGAAGAGGTAACGCGCGCGTATCCTGCGAGTTGCACGGGTATCCCCGCACTATACACTTCCCCGGCGACATGCTGATCGCCCGAACCGTGCTCGGCGAGGTGCTCAGGAACTTCGCGGCGGGGCTCGCGGTGATGACCGGCATGGCGTTCTTCTTCCTCTCCCTCCGGTTCCTCGAGCGGTCCCCGGGCGTGGGCCTCGGGTTCCTCGTCGAGATCTTCCCGCTCTTCTTCCCGCTCGCCCTCCAGTTCACCGTCCCGCTGGCGATGCTCGCGGGGACCGTGATGACGTTCAGCCGGATGGCGGCGGACGGGGAGCTCACGGCGCTCCACGCGAGCGGCGTCCCCGTGCGCGACGTGGCGCGCCCGGTGCTCGCGCTCGCGGCGGTGGTCGCGCTCCTCGCGTTCCTGCTGACCGATGTCGCCTCGCCCTTCGCGGCCTCCCGGCTGCGCGCCGCGCAGCGCGACCTGCCCGAGCAGCTGAAGACCGCCTTCCGCTCGGGGCTCTGCGACCTCGACCTCGGGAAGGGACGCATCTCGTTCGAGAGCTACGACGGCGGCGACTTCACCGACGTGTGCGTGGAGTGGCGGGCGGAGGAGGCGGTCGAGCTGTGGCGCGCCGAGAAGGGCTCGATCGCGATCACGCCGGACGACCGCGTCGTGATCGCGCTCAGGGGCGTGCAGCGCGTGCTGCCGTGGCAGCGCGAGGCGACCGAGCTCTTCCCGGCGGCGCGCGAGGTCGTGGTCGACCGGTCGCTCGCCGATCTCGTGCGCGCGTCCTCGCGCAGGTCGCGGACGAGCATGACGGCCGCGGAGCTGGCCTACGTGGGGGCCCGGGGGAGGGACGGCTCCAACTCCGCGAACGAGGAGCTGGCGCGCCGGAGCGCGCTCGCGGGCTCCGCCTTCTTCTACGCGCTCGTCGGGATCCCGCTCGGGATCCTCGCGGCGCGCGGGGGCCGGATCGGCGCGTTCCTGTTCGCGATCGCGCCGGTGCTCGCGATCTACCTGCCGGTCGTGGTGGCGATGAGCGGCCTCGCGCGGAAGGGGAAGCTCCCCGCGTTCCCGGCGCTCTGGGCGGGCAACGCGCTCCTCCTCGCGGCGGGGATCGTGCTGCACCTGAGGCTCGCGCGGCGATGAGGCTCCTCGACCGGTACGTGGTCCTCGTCTTCCTGCGCGTGTTCGTCGTGGCGCTCCTCGTCTTCGGCGTGCTGCTCGTGGCGATCGACTTCTTCGGCCGGCTCGGCTACTTCCTCGACGCCGACCGCGTGGACGGCACCTTCGCGGAGGGCTACTCGACGACGCGCCGCGTCTTCCTCTTCTACGCGGTCTACGTCCCCTTCCTGCTCCAGCAGGTGCTGCCGTTCGTCACGGTCTCCGCCGGCCTCTTCGCCGCCGCCCACATGCTCCACGGGAACGAGGTGGCGCCCGTCGTCGCGGCCGGCACGAGCTCGCGGCGCCTCTTCCTGCCGGTGTTCCTCGCGGGCCTCCTCGTCTCCCTCGGCCACCTGGCGTTCCAGCAGTACCTCGTTCCGAAGCTCTCGAAGGAGCAGATGGCCGTCAAGCGCTTCTTCTCCGCCGACCAGACGGGCGTGAAGGACCCCGCCCACATCCGCGACGGGAAGGGCACCGTGACCCGCGCGGCCTGGTACGGCTTCTCCGACGGCGCGCTCACGGGGGTCGTCGTGCAGCGGCCGTGGGAGAAGGGGGGCTTCGAGATCTGGAAGGCGCAAAGGCTCGAGCCCCTCGGCGACCGCTGGCGGGCGCCGGAGGGGGTGGAGATCCAGCCGCCGGGCGTCGATGCGCTGCCGCGGCGGCTGGCCAAGGGCGCCGAGGTCGACCTCGGCGTCACGCCGGACGACGTGGACGCGCTCGCGACGAAGCGAGGCGTCGCGGGGCTCTCCCTCTCGCAGCTGAAGGGGCTCGTCGAGAGGTTCCCCGGCCGCCGCCACCTGCGCGTGGCGCTCCACAAGCAGCTCTCGCGGCCGTTCGCGAGCTTCGCGATGCTCCTCGTGGGGATTCCGCTGCTCCTCTCCGCCGGCCGCGCGTATTTCGCGGGCGGCGCGCTCGCGTTCGGGCTCTCGATGGCCTACTACTTCCTCGACATCTTCTTCACGAGCCTCGGCGACCGGGGCGACCTCCCCCCCTTCCTCGCGGCCTACTCGCCGCTCGCGCTCCTCCTCTCGCTCGGCGTCGCGAGGCTCTCGACGGTGACGACGTGAGCCGCCTCTACCCGAGGAACCGCGACCTCTCGCAGCCCCTCGAGCGCGTCGAGCTCAGGGTCGAGAAGGCGGACGAGGGCCGGTTCGACCTCTTCCTCGCGAAGCGGCTCAAGTGGCGGTCGCGCGCGGGCGTCCAGGAGCTCATCGAGGAGGGTCGCGCGCTCGTCAACGGCGAGCGCAGGAAGCCCGCGTCGCGCCTGCGCGCGGGGGACACGGTCTCCGTGGACGTGCGGCGCGAGGGCGACGACGCCCCGGCCCCCGGAGCCCCCCCTCTTCACATCCGCGTGCTCTTCGAGGACGAGCACATGGTCGCGCTCGACAAGGAGGGCGGCGTCGTCGTCCACCCCGTCGGACACCACCAGCAGGGCACGCTCCTGCAGGAGCTGCACCGCCGCGCGGGCGGGGGCACGCTGCCGCACCTGATCCACCGGCTCGACCAGCACACGTCGGGCGTGCTGCTCGTCGCGAAGCGCGACGACGTGCGCGCCGCGATGGGGGAGATGCTCGAGCGCGGCGAGGTCAGGAAGACCTACGAGGCGCTGCTGCTCGGCTGCCCGGAGTGGGAGGAGCGCGAGGAGGGGGCGCCGCTCGGGCCCGTGCTCGACTCGCGGATCCTGAACCGCGTCGACCGCGAGCGCGGCAAGGAGGCGCGGAGCCGGTTCGAGGTGATCGCCCGATTCCCCTTCGCGACCCGCGCGCGCGTGACCATCGGGACGGGGCGGACGCACCAGATCCGCGTCCACGCGGCGCACCTCGGCCACCCGCTCCTCGGGGACCACCTCTACGGCGACGCCATCGCGCTGCCCGGGTTCGAGCGGTTCGCGCTCCACGCGCGGAGCGTCCGCTTCGTGCACCCCTTCACGCGGGCCCTTGTCGCCATCGAGGCGCCGCTCCCCGCCCCGTTCGAGGCCGCCATCGCCTACCTCGCCCGGTGACGCGCTCCGGGGCGTGAGGGGTGCGGTAGCATTGGGGCGCCGCTCGCGACCGGGCGGCGCGACGCCATGCGACCGGGACTCCTCCTCTGCCTCCTCTTCACGATCGCGCTCGCCTTCGCGGACCAGGACGACGCCGCGAAGCGCGGGGAAGCGCTCTTCCGCGACCGGCAGGACGGGATGTACGCCTCCTGCGCCGACTGCCACAGCCTGCTTCCCGAGGAGGAGGAGGCGAAGGCGGAGCACCGCGGCCCCGGCGCGACGCTCTGGGGCGCGGCCGTGCGCGAGGGCTGGCGCAACATGAACACGTTCCGGGACGTGGGCGAGGCGTCGCAGAAGTGCGCGAAGGCGTGGCAGAAGCGCGAGAAGGGCCTCGACGAGGCGCAGCGGAAGGACCTTGTCGCGTTCCTCGGGAAGCACGGCCCGCCGGGGCCGCTGCCGAAGCGCGAGGTCCAGAGGCAGCCGAAGCTCGCGAAGGACCTGTCGGGCGGCGATGCCGGGGAGGGCAAGCGCCTCGCCGCGATCTGGTGCATGTCCTGCCACAACGAGGCGGAGGACGCCCTCTCGTTCCCGTTCGAGCCGGGGAAGAGGAAGCTCGACCAGGTGGCGCGGAAGGTCCGCGGCTACGACGCGAAGAACGCATTCAAGCCCGAGGAAGGGTCGATGGCCTACTACACGAACGACCGCCTCCCGGACGACGTGCTGAAGCACATCCTCGCCTACGTAGCCAAGTGATCCCGCGGGGCCGGCTGAAGTACCTCCGCTCGCTCCGGCTCCGGAAGAACCGGGAGCGCGAGGGGCTTTTCGTCGCCGAGGGGCTGAACGTCGTCGAGGAGGCGGTGAGGTCGGGGCACGCGAGGGAGATCTTCCTCGGCGAGGAGGCGGAGCGCCTCCCGCGCGCGAAGGAGCTCGTCGCGCGCGGCATCCCCGCGCACCGGCTCGGCCCGAAGGACGTGGAGCAGCTCGCGGAGACGCGGACCCCGGCGGGCGTCTTCGCGCTCGTCGAGGACCCGTGCCGCCCGCTCGCGGGGGCGCGGCTCCCTTCGCCGGCTCTCGTCCTCGTGGCCGCGGGCGTCGCGGACCCGGGCAACCTGGGCACGCTGATCCGCACCGCTGCCGCCCTCGGCGCCGCGGCCGTGCTCGTCACCGCGGGATCGGTCGAGCCCTCGAATCCCAAGGTGGTGCGCGCGACCGCGGGCGCTCTCTTCCGGATCCCGGTGCTCCTCGGCGAGGTCGCGGGCCTCCGGGAGACGGGATTTTCCCTCTACGTCGCGGACGCGGCCGGGGAGCCCGTCTCCGCGTGGCGCGCGCGACCGCCGCGGCTCGCGCTCGCCGTCGGCAACGAGCCGCGCGGCATCGACTCGGCCGTCCGCGCGCTC
>JAKLKT010000306.1 GCA_023150495.1 Planctomycetota bacterium | reverse complement strand
GGGCCGAAGTACCGCGACACGTGGCTCCACGAGAACCTCCTCGTGTTCGCGGGCGTGCCGCTCGCGTACTGGCTCGACCGGAGGCTCCGCTTCGACCGCCTCGCGCTGACGCTCATCACCCTCTTCCTCGCGCTCCATCTCGTGGGCGCGCACTTCAGCTACTCCGAGGTGCCGCTGCCGTGGAAGGCCCGGAACCACTACGACCGCGTGGTGCACTTCTCGTACGGGCTGCTGCTCGCCTACCCGATGCGCGAGCTCTTCCGGTGCGAGCGGCACCCGCGCGTCCACACGCTGCTGCTCGTGATGGCGTCGAGCATGGCGTACGAGGTGATCGAGTGGGCCTTCACGCTGATCGCGGCGCCCGACCAGGGGATGACGTTCCTCGGGACGCAGGGCGACGAGTGGGACGCGCAGAAGGACATGGCGCTCGCCACGCTCGGCGCGGTGATCGCCCTGCTCGTCATGAGGGGAGGGGGCCGGGGGGAGGGGTGCCGAACCTCCGCGGAGGCCGGCGGTTGAACCCCGCATGGGCAGGTTCTTCCGGCTCGTCGTCGCGGAGCGCCATCCGCGGTCCGGCCAGCTCGCGGGCGTCTTCGCCGCGGCCTACCGGCTGCGCCGTGAGGGCGTACTGCCGTGGTTCGACCGCGACGCGCTCGAGGGCCTGCTCGGCTGGTTCGGCGAGCACCTGCCGGCGCCGCGGCCGATGAGGGACGCGGCGATCTGCTGGTTCCGGGGCGCCGCGAACCCGTGCACGCGCCGGATCTGGGACCTCGCCTGAGTCCTCCGCAGGAACGGCGTGTTCACCTTCCGGGTGCGGACGATGCGGCCGGGCTTCGTCCTCTACGAGGACGACCTCCAGGTCGCGGCCGTGCCCTTCCGCGACACGTTCGAGAAGGGGCCCGTGCGGCTCCGCTGAACCCGCCGGGTGCGCCACCGCTGGCGCACCCGGCCCGACGCAAACTGGCCCCGGACATCGACTTGCGGACGGCTCGCAGGTCAACCGTTGACGTGTAAGATGCTCGGATCGAATTCTGGATCATCTTGGGCCTCGTGGCCCTGAACGGGCTTCTGGCCGGCGCCGAGATGGCCGTGGTCACGGTGCGCTCGTCACGCCTGCGCGAGCTCGTGGAGGCGGGGCGCCCCGGCGCGCGCTCCCTTGTCCGGCTGCGCGAGCGGCCGGAGCGGTTCCTCGCGACCGTCCAGGTGGGCATCACGCTGGTCGGCGCGATCGCCGCGGCCTACGGAGGCTCGTCGCTCGCGGACGATCTGGCCGCGACGCTTTCCCGCTGGGGCCTCGCCGCGGACACGGCCGAAAGCGTCGCCTTCGCGGTCGTGGTCGCCGCCGTCACTGGCCTCTCCGTGGTGCTCGGCGAGCTCGTGCCCAAGTCGCTCGCCCTGCGCTCCTCGGAGCGGTTCGCGCTCCTCGTCGCACGGCCGCTGAACTGGCTCGCCGCCGCGGCCACGCCGCTCGTATGGCTGCTCACGGCGGCGTCCAACCTCGTGCTCAAGCCGTTCGGGGACAGCACGACCTTCACCGAGAGCCGCCTCTCGGGCGAGGAGATCCGGTCGCTCGTCGACGAGGCGTCCCAGGCGGGGACGGTGAACCGCGAGGCCGGCAAGATCGCCTCGCGGGCGCTGGACCTCGGCCAGCTCGCGGCCTCCGACGTCATGGTGCACCGGCGCTTCGTGAAGGCCCTCGCGCGCAACGCGGACCCCGAGACCCAGCGTCGGGTGTTCCTCGAGGCGGGGCATCGCCGCCTGCCGGTCTACGACGGCATGATCGACAACGTCGTGGGCTACATGTCGTGGCGCGACGTCGTCGAGTGCCTCTGGGAGGGCCGCACGCCCGTGGTGGCCGACCTCATGCGCGCGGCCCCCTACGTCCCGGAGACGATGGCGGTCACCGAGCTGCTCCAGGAGATGCAGCGGAAACGCCAGCACATCGCCTTCGTGGTGGACGAGCACGGCGGCTTCTCCGGCATCGTGACCCTCGAGGACCTGCTCGAGGAGCTCGTCGGGGAGATCGTCAGCGAGCACGACGAGGAGGCGCCCCCGATCCGGGCCGACGCCGACGGCAGCGCGCTCGTGCAGGGGACGACGGCGCTCCGCGACGTCGACCGGGAGCTCAGCCTCGAGCTGGACAAGATCGACGACTCGACGACGCTCGGAGGGCTCTGCGTGGCCCTCGCGGGCGGCCGCGTCCCGCGGGCCGGCGAGCTGCTTGCCGCCGGGGAGGAGGCCGAGCTCGAGATCATCGACGCATCGCCTCGGCGCGTACGCGTCGTGCGCGTCCGGCGGCGGTCGCCCGAGGCCCCGGCGGCGGCGTGAGCGTGCCGAGGTCGCCGCGCTGCGCCCGCTGTCGGCGGCTGCCCTTACCCTGTCGATGTGCGGCACCTTGCGCGGGCGCTGCTCGGGATGCAGTACCGGCGCGTCGAGGTGACCGGGCGGGAGCGCGTGCCCCCGACGGGGCCCGTGGTCGTCGTCGCGAACCACTTCAACTCCCTCGTCGACAGCCTCGCCGTCATCGTCGCCTGCCCCCGCAGGCTCTCCCCGCTCGCCAAGGCGCCCCTCTTCGAGAACCCGCTCCTCCGCCCGTTCCTCCGCGCGGCCGGGGCCGTGCCCGTCCATCGCACCGACGAGAGCCCCGAGGGCGGCAAGGGGGTGCGGGCGCACGCGGCGATGCTCGACGCGTGCCGCCAACGCCTCGCGGAGGGCCATGCGCTGATCATCTTCCCCGAGGGCGTGAGCCAGCCGCGGCCGAAGCTGATGCCGCTCCGCGCCGGCGCGGCGCACGTCGCCCTCTCCCTCGGGTCGCCGGTGCACGTCGTCCCCCTGGGCCTCGTCTACGACCCCCCCGCCCGGCGCCGCGGGACCCTCCTCGCACGGTTCGGCGAGCCCTTCGTGGCGGACGGCGCGACCGCGGGCCCCCGCCGCCCCGCCGCGATCGCGCTGACGCGAAGGATCGAGGAGTCGCTCCGCGCGCTCCTCGCGGAGGCGGAGTCGCAGGCAGACCTCGATGCGCTGAGGACGGTCGAGACCGCCTTCTCGCAGGAACGCGGCGCGCCGGCGGCGACGCTCGAGGCGCGCCACACGGCGCTCCAGCGGTTCGCGAGAGGCCTCGCGGACCTGCGGCGCCTCCACCCCGGCGTCGTGGACGAGATCCGCGCGGAGACCGAGGCCCTCCAGCGCGCGCTCGCGCTCGCGGGGATCCCGCTCGAGGTCGTGGACGAGGCGTACACGCCGGGCAAGGTCGCGATCTTCCTCGCGAAACACGGCCTCGGCCTCCTCCTCACGGCGCCGCTCGCGCTCGCGGCGGCGGCGCTCACGCTGCCGGTCCGCGTGCTCGGCGACGTGGTCTTCATGCGCGGCGGCCGAGCGACGGAGGACGTGTGGGCGCTCCACCGGATGGCGGGCGAGGCGGTGCTCCTCCTCGCGAGCGCGCTGGTCGCGGCGGCGGCGCTTGCCCTCGCATGGGGCCCCTGGGCGGGCGTCGCGGGCCTCCTCGCGATCCCGGTGCTCTTCGCGTTCCTCGTGCTCTGGCGCGACTGGCGCGAGCACGTGCGGGTGCGCGTGCGCGCGTTCCTGCTGCTCGCGGGGGGCGCGTTGCGGAAGGACCTTCAGCGGCGGCGCAGGGCGCTGTGCGAGCGCGTGCTCGCCGCCGCGAAGCTGCTCAGCTGAGCTGGCGCAGGTGGTGCCGCGTGTGGATCTGGTTCAGGCGGACGTAGTCGGCGACGCGGATCCTGCCGAAGACCGGGTGGTCGATCGTGAGGCCGGGTTCCGCGCGCTTCCGCGCCTCGGCCGCGAAGTCGGCGCTCGCCTTCTCGATCCGCGCGAGGCTCGCCTCCAAGGGGAGGGGCTCCGGGGAGGGGAGGAACTGCTCCGGCGACTTCGCGCCCTTCGGAAAGCGCCCGGTCCTCAAGACCTTCGTGAGGAAGAGGATGCGGAGCAGGGGCCTGAGCCACCGCGGCATGCCGGGCTGCGGGTCGCCGCGGAGCATCTCGCAGCTCCTCTCGTAGGCTTTCGCGACGTGCTCGGCGACCTGCGCGGCGCTCCACTTCCCTTCCGCGCGGGGCGTGCTCCATCGCCCGGGCGGGACGGCCTGCGCCTGCGCGGCGAACTCCCGTACGGCCTTCCGGTCCTCGGCGAGGGCGGGCTCGACTTCGGTCATCCCGCCACGGTACCAACCCGGCCCGCACGAACCGAGATCAGGGCGCCGGCCCCGCCGCGCGCCCGTGACCGCGCTGCCCCCCGGACCCCCCTCATTCGCTGCTCCGACGGCGTCGTTGCCCCGGCGCGCAGCCCGACGACGTCGCTGGTCCGACTCAGCGCGCGCCCGATTCCCCGGCCCGCGCCAACAGGGCGTCCACGTCGGCCCAGAGGGCGCGCCAGCCGTCCGGAAGCCCGGCGGCGACCCGCACGCCCGCGAGGTCGGGGTCGGCCTTCCACTGGCGGAGGGCACTTGCCACCGCCTCCGCGTCGGACCGGGGCCGCTCTTGCCACGCGCGGAGGTCCGCCCGGAGCCAGTCGAGAGCCTGACCTTGCCACTCCGGGCCCG
>JAKLKT010000305.1 GCA_023150495.1 Planctomycetota bacterium | reverse complement strand
GAGGACGGCTCCTTCGACGCGGACGGCTTCGACGCCTCGTGCGACTGCGGCGGGGAAGGCAAGGGCTGGCACGGCGAGGACGCGCCGTGCCCGTTCGACCGCGAGGTGACGGCCCTGGCGACGCTCGCCTTCCTCGGCGCGGGGCACACGCACAAGGACGGACCGTACAAAGATACGGTCGCACGCGCCCTCGGGTGGATGAGGGGGGGCTCCGGGGGCACGCTCTTCGCGACGGCGTACGCGACGCAGGCCTTCGCCGAGGCGTACGACATGACGGGCGACGCGGAGCTGAAGCCCGCGGTCGAGGCGGGGATCCGGGAGCTGCTCGGCTCGCGGCAGGAGGACGGGGCGTGGCGCTACTTCCCGATGGACGTCTCCGACGTGCCGACGACGACGGCCGCGGTCGTCGCGCTGCGCGTGGCGGAGGAGGCGGGGTTCGCCGTGGACGGGGCGTACCGGAAGCCCGTGCTCGAGATGCTCGACCGCCTCGTGGACAGGAAGACCGGGCGCGTGGCGTACCACTGGGGCGCGGAGAAGCTCGGCTACACGCCGACGACGGCGAACGCGTCGTCCGCGCTGCTCGTCCGCGCGTGGCTCGACGCGATGCGGACGCCCGAGGCGGCGCTCTCGATGCGCGCGCTCGCGGACCGCCGGCCGAAGTGGTCGATCAAGGTGAAGCGGATGAAGGTGCAGGGCGTCGAGCGCGACGTGCAGATCGGCAACCTCGACCTCTACGGTTGGTGGCACGCGACGGAGGCGCTCGCCCGCGTCGGCGGGCCCGACTGGGTCGCGTGGAACGAGGCGCTGAAGAAGGCGCTGCTCCCCCACCAGCGGAAGGACGGCCACGCGGCGGGCTCGTGGGATCCGGAGGGCACGTACGGGAAGGTGGGCGGGCGGGTGTTCTCGACGGCGCTCGGCGCGCTGATGCTCGGGAGCTACTGGCGCTACCCGTGACGCGTCGGTCCGTGTCTGTTCGGGCCGCATCACTCCGGCAGCCGGATCTCCTCGACGCTCCGCGCGTCGATCGTGATCCGGCGGACCCAGGCGGCCATGGTGACGAACTGTCCCGGGACGATCTCCACGCTCCGCGGGACGCCGATGTCGTACGTGCCGGGCGGGATCCCCTGCACGCGCGTCCCTTCGCGGGACACGGCGAAGGTCCGCTCGACGCGCGCGACTCTCACCGAAGTGCCTTCCCCCAAGTCCTCGCGCTCCTCCTGGATCAGGCACAGGTACGCGGTCGTTCGGTCGACGCCGGCGGGCGGGGTGAACACGATCGTCCCGCCGCCGGGCAACGTGAGGGGAATCGATGCCTCGAGCCCCGGCCCCGTCCGCGCCTCGGCGGTGTAGCCGCCCGTCCGGTACGCGCCCAAGGGGATGATCCCGACCTCCCAGTCCCCCCATGGCAGGGCGCCGCGGAAGGCTCCCGTACCCGGATCGCGCACGAAGCGGACCGCGCAGGCCGCGCCCGAGGCCTGCGACCTGATGTTCACGAGCAGTTCCCCGAAGTAGGGATCGCCGTTGTCGAAAAGGACATGGATCGTCGTGTTCTGCTCGCGAATCGGCACCATCCAGGCGACCCGGTCCGGGCCGCCGGACAGGGGAATGCGCGGCTGGAAGCCGGGAGCGGCGACGTCGAGAAACGTCCTCCGCGCCGCCTGCAACCGCTCACCGGGCGGGAGTTGCCCCGGCCAGCGGATGCGCGTCGAGAACTCGCCGTCCCTGCCCGCGGCCTCGAGGAGGACGAGGTCGCCGGACGTCGCGCGCACCGTGAACGCCGGCACGGGATCCCCGGTCTCGATGTCTTTCACCACGAGTTCGATCTGGAAGCAGGGCACGACGACGAGATCGACGTCCCGCCCGTCCGCCAGCACCGAGACCGGTTTCGGGAACATCCAGCTCGGGTCGAGCACATCCAGCACGTAGCGCGCGGGCTGGAGCCCGCGGAGCAGGAACCTCCCCTCCCGGTTGCTCTTCGCCAGCGCGGCCGCGCGCGACGCCGGCGAGGACGAGCCGGGCCTGGCCGGATCCTCGGCAACGACGCGCACCACGATCCCGGCCGCCGGCTCGCCGTTCTCGTCGATGAAGCGCCCGCGCACGACCGCCCCGGCGGCGAGGGCGGCGTCCACCGTGAGATCCTCGCCCGGCCGCACCGTCACGGCTTCCCTGCGCCACGGGAGGAGCCCGGTCAAGTCCGACGGCTCGACGGCGAGGTCGTGCGGCACTTCGGGCTCGAGGTCCATCGTGTAACCGCCGTCGGGGTTCGTGTGCGTCTCCGCGAGGATCTCGCCGCTCCCCGCGCGAAACGCGACGACACGCGCGCCCCAGAGCACCCCCATCGGCCCCGTCACGGTGCCGCGCACGCGCGACTGCGGGGCATCCGCGCTGCCATCCTGCCGCGTGGACTCCTCGCTGCCCGCCCCCCGGTCGCCGGAGCCCCCGCGCGCGGGGAGGTCGACGCGGGACCGCGCGGCGCGCCCGGCCCTCTCGTCCCGCTCGCTCCACGACGACCGGAGCACGGCAAGCGCCGCGACGGCGGCGACCACGAGCGCGGCGGGGAGGAGCAGGCGCCGCATGGCGCCCATCGTCGCAGAAGTGGCGACCCCAACGGGATTCGAACCCGTGTTGCGGCCTTGAAAGGGCCGAGTCCTAGGCCTCTAGACGATGGGGTCTTGGGGCATCCGCCGCCCGCGACGGGCCGCGGCCGGGGCTCTGCCCCCGGAACCCCCTATCGTACTACGCCGGGGTAGCCGTCATCCGCCGGAGGAGGGCCACGACCCCCACGGCGACGACCACGACCCCCGTGACGATCCAGGCGAGCATCGATCCCTCGCCGCCCTCCGAGGACGCGGCCGCGAACTTCGCCTTCACGTGGCCGACCCACTTGTCCCACTCGCGCCCGACACGGCCCCAGTCGACCGCCATCACCTTGCCGATCTGGTCCGGGCGCCGCACGTGATCCGGCACGGGCACGCCGGGCCGCACCGGGATCTGCGCCGTCGCCGACTTCGCGAGCATCTCCTCGACCTCGGGCCGGAGCAGCCAGTCGATCAACGCGAGCCCCGCGTCCCGGTGCTTCGCGCCCTTGACGAGCACGAGCGAGTTCGGGATGTAGAGGACGCCGATCCCGTCCGGCCCCGCGTCCGGGTAGACCGCCGCGACCGGCTTCCCCTGGAGCTTCGCGACCGTGTAGTCGTCGCTGTCCGTCCAGCCGAACAAGAAGCGCCCCGCCGCGACCTCGCGCATGCAGTGCGCGTTGCCCGTGAGCCACACGACGTCGTTCGCGATGAGCCTGTCGAAGTACTCGTCCGCGCGCTTCGGGTCGATCGTGTAGAGCGCCGAGCAGTGCGCCGCGGTCGTGCCCGTCTCGGGCTTCGCCATGCACACCTTGCCCCGCCACTTCGGGTCCGCGAGATCCCACATCGACTTCGGCATCTCCGACGCGGGCACGAGGTCGGTGTTCACGATGAGGATCCGCGCGCGCGCCGCGAACCCCACCCACGTCCCTTCCCTGTCCTTGAACTCCGCCGGGACGGACGCCGCGTTCGGCACGTCGAACGTGTCGAGCACGCCGTGCTCCTTCAGCTTCACCGTCGTCGCGAGCTCGTTGTTCCAGTAGACGTCCGCCTGCGGGTTCCCCTTCTCCTCGATCAGCATCCGGACCATGCCCACGGTCTTCGTCGCCTCGGTGTCGTACCGCGCGTTCACCTTGATCCCCGTCTCCCTCTCGAAGAGATCGAGCACGGGGCGCGAATGCTCCTCGTCGAGGGAGACGTAGACGCTCACGGTCCCCCCGGGGGTTTCCTGGCTCGCCGCGAAGGGCGCCAGTGCCAAAAGCGAAACGATCGCGTTACGCATCGGTGGCTCCTCTGTATCGTTGTCGTTACACCTTGGCAGCTTTTTTTGGGGGGGTCCGGGGGCCTTTTCTCAGCGCTTGAAGCCGTGGGGGTCGATCCCCAGGGCCCTGAGCTTCTTGTGGAGGTTCGGACGGCTGATGTGCGCGAGCTCGGCCGCCTTCGTGACGTTGCCGTGGGTCTGGCGGAGGAGGTCCTCGATGTAGCCCCGCTCCCATTCGCGCCGCGCGGACGCGAGGCCGTCCTCCTTCGAGCCCTCCGCGAGCTGCTTGCTGACGAAGAAGCGGAGCTTCCTGTTCTCGCGCTCCACGGTGCGCTGGGCGAGGCCCTTGCCGATGCGCGCGAGAAGCTCCTTCGTCTCGAAGGGCTTCGTCAGGTAGTCGAAAGCGCCCAGATGGAGCGCGTCGATCGCGTTCTCGACGCTCCCGTGCGCGGTCATGAGGATCACGACCGAGTCCTTGTCCATCTCGTGGACCGCCTTCAGGACGTCGAGGCCGCCGATGTCCGGCATCACGATGTCGGTCAGGACGACATCGAACGCGGCCTTCGCGAGCCGCTCCACGGCGGCTCGTCCCGAGGCGACCGCCTCGGCCTCGAACCCCTCCTTCCGGAGGGTCTTCAGGAGGAAGAACCGGACGCTCTCCTCGTCGTCGACCACGAGGACGCGGTGCCGGACCTCGCCGTTGCCGCCGGGGCTCGCCGCCGCCC
>JAKLKT010000304.1 GCA_023150495.1 Planctomycetota bacterium | reverse complement strand
GGTGTTATGGGCCCGCCCGTCCGCGAGGAGCGTGTTCGCGGAGCCGCATTCCCTCACCTCCGCGGACGGCGCCGAGGCGAGGCGCGCCGCCTGCACCTTGAGCGGCGCCGTCACGGAAAGCGCGCGGCCGCCGTGGGCGAGGAACACCGGCCAGAACGCCCCCAGGTCCGCCACGCGGAAACGGAGGTAGACGGCGTCGATCCCGTCCCTCTCGAACCGCGGGTTGAAGAGGTGCGGGCTCCGCGAGTGCTCGATCGGGTCGCCGACGACGCCGTAGAGCGCGGGCGAGGGACCGAGGCGCCGGATGCGGAAGACGTCGAAGAGGTCCCCGGGCGTCGGCATGCCCGGCGCCATCGGCTCCCTCGCGCAGTACGTGAGCGGCGCGAGGACGCGGGTGAACGTGCCGAAGGGCCCCATGCCGATGCCCGAGACCGGCAGGTCGAGCAGGCGGAAGGCCTCGACCGCGCTCCGCGGGGTCGCGGCGATCTTCACCATTTCTCCGCCCCCGAGGAGGCAGCGCTCGAAGATGCCGTCGAGGTCCCCGGGCATCCCCGCGACATCGTGGAAGCTCGTGATCCTCTTGGGCCCCCGGGGCGCGATGCCGGGATCGGCGTCGACCTCGACGTCCGCGTAGTCCGCGGCCTCGGCGCGCGCGAAGAGGAGCTTCCGCTCCGCCTCCGAGCCCGCGAACCGGCCTCCGTCGGAGACGCGGCGGACCGCGACGACGACCGGCTTCCCCTGCCGACGGCGCACCGCGCGCACGTCGCCGTCGGGGTGGAGGTCGAGCCGCAGCTCCACCGCGTCCACGCGGTCGTCGGCGGGCTCGAGGGGGTCGAGGAGCGTCTCGACGACGAAGCGCCGCAAGGGCTACGCCTGGGCCGCTTCCTCGGGCGGCTCGTCGTAGTCCATGTCGGGGTAGGGAGCGGGCTCGTAGCCGGGCTGCTTGCTCCGCTCGACCTCCTCGCGGTACGCGTCGAGGATCCGCTGCTCCATCTGCCCGCGCGTCTTCGCGTTGATCGGGTGCGCGATATCGGCGTGGAAGCGGAGCCGGTTCTCCTCGGTGACGGGCCGCGGCTTCAGGTTGGTGCCGCACTCGTTGCAGTAGCGCGCCCTCAGGTGGTTCTTGCCGCTGCACCGCGGGCATCGCGCGGTGAGCTTCCGGCTGGGCATCGCGATGAAGTAGCCGTTCTGCCCCTCGATGATCTTCAGGTCGCGGACGACGAAGGCGTTCTCGAACGTCACCGTGCAGAACGCCCGGAGGCGATCCTCGTGGCCCTGCCGGATCGGCAGGAGCTTGATGCGGACTTCGGTGAGCTCCACGTTGCCTCAGACGGTCGCGACCTCGAAGGCTTCGACCCGCACGCCGCCCGCCTCGAACGCGGCGGCCCGCGCCTCGACGCCCTCCTCGAGCGGGGCGAAGTACGCCGAACCCGAGCCGGTCATCGTGAAATCCCTTTGAAACATGCGCTCCCCCCTCTCCCGCACTGCGCGGAGGCGCGGCTCGAGCCCTTCGGCCGCCCCTTGCAAGCGATTGAAGTAGGGCGCCTTTTCCTTGCCGAGATACCTCCGGAAGAAAACGGTAGCGTCTTGCCGGGGGCCGGTCAACAGCGGTCCCGCCGCCGCGTAGACGCTTGCGGTCGCCATGTGCAATTCGGGCACCAGGAGGAGGAACCGGCGCCCCTTCGGCCCGGGAAGCGGCTCGACGAGGTCCCCCACCCCCCGGCAGCGGGCCGTTCCCCCCGCGAGGAAGAAGGGCACGTCGGACCCGAGGGAGCGGGCGATCGTCCTGAGCTTCTCCGCGGGGAGGCCCCCCCCGAGCGCCTTGAGCACCGCCGCCGCGTCGCTCGATCCCCCCCCGAAGCCCCCCCCGATCGGGATCCGCTTCGCGAGCCGGATCCGGACGCGGGCGGAGAGCGCCTCGGCGGCCCGCCAGGCGAGGTTCTCCCTTCCGCCGGGGGCGGGAAGCCCCTCGACCTCGACGGAGAGTGCGCTCGAGGGCTCGATCGTCAGAGTGTCATGGAGGTCGATCTCGGCGAAGACCGAGTCGATCTCGTGGTAGCCGTCGGGGCGGCGGGCGAGCAGCTCGAGGAAGAGGTTGAGCTTCGCCCGGGCGACGATCATCCGAGGAGGATGTTGTCGAGGAGGCGGGTCTTTCCGACGCGCGCCGCGGCGACGAGAAGGAGGGGGGCTCCGGGGGCCGGGGGGCCGAAGGTGTCCGGGTCCACCGCCTCGAGGTAGTCGTAGGCAAGCCCCTTCTCCCGCGCGGCCTCGACGAGCCGCTTCGCGGAGCGCTCGCCCTTCTCGAAGAGGGCCCGCGCGCGGAAGAGCCCGCGGGAGATCCCGAGGCCCTCCCCGCGCTCCCCGGGAGAGAGGTAGGCGTTCCGGCTCGAGAGCGCGAGGCCGTCCTCGGCGCGGACCGTGTCGACCGGCTCGATCGCGACGTCGAGGTCGAGATCGCGTGCGAGCTTGCGGATCACGGCGAGCTGCTGCGCGTCCTTCCGCCCGAAGAAGGCGACGTCGGGCTTCACGATGTGGAAGAGCTTGAGGACCACCGTGCACACGCCCGCGAAGTGGCCGGGACGGATGGCGCCCTCGTAGACGGTCGCGAGCGGGCCGATGTCCACCCTCGCCGCGAAGCCGTCGGGGTAGAGCTCCGCGGGCTCCGGGGCGAAGAGGACGTCGGTCCCCTCGCGCTCGAGGAGGCGCTGGTCCTTCGCGAGGTCGCGCGGGTATCTCGCGAGGTCCTCGCTCGGGCCGAACTGGAGAGGGTTCACGAAGATGCTCGCGACGACCGTGCCGCACGCCGCCCGGCAGCGGCGGACGAGCTCCGCGTGGCCCTCGTGCAGCGCGCCCATCGTGGGCACGAAGCCCACGGGGCGCGGCGCGCCCGCGAGCGCGACGCGCAGCTCAGGAACGGTGGCGTAGGTCCGCAAGCAGCTCCGAGACGGTCCGGCCCGTGCCGGGGACCGGCCAGTCTAGCGCGATCTCGGCCAGGGGTTCGAGGACGAAGAGGCGCTCCCCGAGCCGCGGGTGCGGGACGACGAGAAGGGGCTCCTCGAGCAGGAGGTCGCCGAAGAGGAGCAGGTCGACGTCGAGGGTCCTCGGCCCGAAGCGGACCCCCCTCGTCCTCCCGGCCCGCCGCTCGAGCTCCTGGGCGAGCGCGAGCAGGTCCCGCGGCGACCGCTCGGTCTCGACGGTCACGGCCGCGTTCAGGTACCGGGGCTGCGGCGGCCCGCCCACGGGCTCCGTCTCCCGGAAGGAGGAGACGGCAAGGACCTGCCCCGCTGCCGCGAGGCCCTCGACGGCGGCATCGAGGTGGGCCCTCCGGTCCCCGAGGTTGCTGCCGAGGCCGAAGGCCGCCCGGGTCACATGCCTTCCGGGATGTCGTCCGACGGGTTCTCGGCCACGACCTCCTCGGGGGGCTCGCCGCGGAGCTTCCTGCGGATGGCGATGAAGATCCCGGAGAGCAGGTAGCCGACGAACGCGACGGCCGCGACCTCCTCGGTGAGGAAGATCGCGAGGATGATCACCGCGACGACGAAGAAGAGATAGGCGAAGTCGCGGCGCACCCGCAGGAAGCGCGTGCCCGCGTGGATGTAGGGCACGCGGCTCACCATGAGGTAGCCGAGGACCGCGCAGAGCGGGGGGAGGATGTAGCAGAGGAAGCCGAAGTCGAGGAGGCGCTTCGGGTCCTCGTGCAGGTAGACGAGCGAGGCGAGGACGCCCGCGGCACCCGGCGTGGGCATGCCGGCGAAGGTCGCGACCGCCTTCCCGTCCGCCCGCAGCCCCTCGCTCGGGGTGTGCTCGACGTTGTACCGGGCGAGCCGGAAGAGCGCGCAGATCGTGAAGATCGCCGTGAGCGCCGTCAGCAGCTTCGCGCCGTAGATGTTCCTGCCGCTCGCCTCCACGACGACCTTCACGAGAAAGGCGGGCGCCACGCCGAAGCTCACCGCGTCGGAGAGCGAGTCGAGGTAGGCGCCGAAGCGGCTCGTGATCCCCGCCTTCCGCGCGACGAGGCCGTCGAGCACGTCGAAGACCATGGCGAGCATGATCATGAACGCGGCCGCGTGGATCTTGCCGTCCTCGGTCTTGTAGATCGCGAGGAGGCCGCAGAACCCGTTCGCCGCGGTGACCAGGGTGGGAAGGATGCCGACGCGTCTCACGGCTCGTAGCGGAGCAGGATCGTCTCGCCGCCCTTCACCTTTCGCCCGACGGCGGTCTCGACCTTGACCTTCGCCCCCGCCGGCACGAGCAGCTCGGTGCGGCTGCCGAACTTGATCATACCCATGCGCTGGCCGCGAACCGCGGCATCGCCCTCCCTCACGGGGCAGACGATCCGCCGGGCGACCATGCCCGCCACCTGACGGACGGCGAACGGCCCCCGGGCCCCCTCGAATCCGACGAGGTTCCACTCGTTCTCGGACTTGCACCGCGGGTCGCGCACGTCGTGGAACCGGCCGGGGGTGTGGCGCACGAAGCGCACCTTGCCGGCGAGCGGCGCGCGGTTCACGTGCACGTTGAAGACCGAGAGGAAGATCCCGATCCGCAGCGCCCTCCCCCCGAGGAAGTGGGGCTCCTCGACCTCCTCG
>JAKLKT010000303.1 GCA_023150495.1 Planctomycetota bacterium | reverse complement strand
CGTACTCGCCCTCGTAGGCGGGGCAGGGGCCGCGCACGACGTGGCCGAAGACCGCGTCGTAGGCGTCGCGGAGCTGCCGCCCGCCGCGCGGGGACGCCGCGAGGCCCCTGGCGTCGAGGCCGAGCGCCGTGGCGGCGCCGGGCAGCTCGTCGAGGAGGCCCGAGGGCTCGTCCCCGGGCTGCCGGAACGCCTCCGCGAGCGCTCCCCAGAGCGCCGTCCTCGCGAGACTCTCTTCGATGCGGTCCATCCTGTCCTCTTTTCCGTTCTCCGTGCCCCGGGACCCGTTCCTCAGACCCAGTTGATGTGCTTGTCCGGCCGCGTCATGAACGGCTCCTCGACCTTCGTGCGGAAGAGCTCCTCGCCTTTCTCGCCGAACGCGATCACCGTGTCGTCGTAGAGCGTGAAGGGCTTGCCGTGGAACTCGCTCTCGTAGACCTTCGGCCCCTCCTCGATCTCGTAGCGGTAGATGATCCGGTTCGAGCGCCGGAAGAGCTGGAGCACGGCGACGAGCTCCCGGTCCGGGACCGTGTAGCGGTCGATCGCCTGCTCGACGCCGGGCCCGAACATCTGGAACAGGTAGTCGCGCGGGACCCAGCGCGGCGGGATGTAGTAGCCGTTCGGCTCCGTGCCGAACTGCGGGTAGAGCGGCAGGGCGACCTTCGCCACCTTCACGAGGTAGTAGAGCGGGTGCTGGCGCTCCTCGGCCCAGTCGCCCTCCTTCGTCATCTTCACGAGCCCCTGCATGCGCACCTGGCCGATGCAGGCCGCCATGCAGCGCGTCTCCATCCGCTGCCCGCCCGCCTCGGGGTCCTTGCCCTCGACGCGCGGGTAGCAGGCGATGCACTTCTCCGAGACGCGCGTGGTCGGGCGGTAGAGCGACTTCTTGTAGGGGCACGCCTCGACGCACTTCCGGTAGCCGCGGCAGCGGCTCTGGTCGATGAGGACGATCCCGTCCTCGGGCCGCTTGTAGATCGCCTGCCGCGGGCACGCCGCGAGGCACGCCGGGTAGGAGCAGTGGTTGCAGAGGCGCGCGAGGTAGAAGAACCAGGTCTTGTGGACCGGCAGCTGCTCCCCGGTCTCGTGGAGCTTGTCCACCTCGCCCTTCGGGCCGACCGCGTTGTCCTCGTAGAGGTTCGGCGTCGCCCAGTCCTGGTCCGTCGGGAGGTACCCCATCACGCGCGAGCCGTGCGGGGGCGCGCCCTCGAAGATCGTCTGACCGCGGAAGGTCTCGGCCTCCCAGACCTGCTTGTCCGGGTTCCTCCCGTCGAGCATCTTCAGGAGCTTCGCATCCCAGAACGCCGGGTAGCCGCCGTAGGGCTTCGTCTCGACGTTCGTCCACCACATGTGCTCCTGGCCCTTGCTGAACGTCCACGTGGACTTGCAGGCCATCGTGCACGTCTGGCAGCCGATGCAGCGGTTGGTGTTGATCACGAAGGCGAACTGCCGCTCGGGGAACGCCGCCTCGTAGGGGTAGTCCATCTCGCGGTTGATCTGCCAGTTCCTGACCTTAGGCATGGGCGTTCCTCCGTTGCGACTCCTGCTTCGCGCGCGCTTCGCGGAGCGCGCGCCACGGGCGGACGGCCTCGGCGACGATCTCCCGGATCCTCGCCTCGCCGAGTTGGTCGTACGCGAGGCGCGGGCCGAGGTAGAAGGGCTGCTGGAACATCGCGAGCAGCCTCGGCTCGTCCCAGCCGGACGCCGCGAACTCCTCCGCGAAGCCCCGCGCCATCGCGAGGACGTCCCCCTCCTCCGCGGGCACCTCCACCCCCGTCAGCGTGAGGGGATCGGTCGGATCCGGATCGCCGTGCGGCATGCTACAGCTCCTCCTTGCGCGTGAGCTTCCCCGCGAGGTACTTCCGCATCGCCTCGCTCTCGTGCGCCGGGGTGAAGCCGGTCTCGACCAGCTGCCACTTCCCGATGCCGTCGAGGCCGCCGTCCTCGGCCTTCGTGATCCGCACGAGCGTCTCCTTCGGCACCGTGTTGATCGCGTGGTTGTCCGCCTCGCCGCCGAAGAGGAACCCGACGGCCGCCTTCTTCTTGTGGAAGAGGGTGTCGGTCTGGTGCATCGGCATGTGCCAGTTGCGGGTGACCGACTGCTGGCTGCCATACCGGAAGTTCGCCTGGTATCCGGTGCCCTCGGAGAGCGCGCGGCCGTCGGGCCTCGTCTCGTGCGCCTTCACGCTCTTCTCCGTGGCGATGAACGGCGCGTGCTTCATCATCACGATGTTGAAGGGGTAGGCCGAGTTGTACTTCACGCGCACCATGCACCGCGCGACCTTGTAGAAGGGGTCGCTCGGCTTCGCGTTGAGATAGGGGCGGTCGGCGGGGTTGGCGTCGACGTAGACGTAGTCGCCGTCCTCGATGCCGAGCGCCCGCGCCGCCTCCGGGTTGATGTGGATCTGGTGCTCGCCGATGCCGGGCGAGCGTTTGTCCACGCGCCAGGGGTCGCCGAAGTTCGAGTCGTAGAGGAGGTGCCAGTCCACGTTCGACCACTGGCTGTGGACGCGGTGGCGCGTCTTCGGCGTCAGCAGGTAGAAGCGGAAGCCCTTCTCCCACAGGAAGTTGCGGGTCCGCTTGACGTCGCCCCAGCCCATCTTGATGTTGCGCACGGTCCGGTCGTCCCACCGCTCGGCGTCGGGCGGGATCCCGTAGTCCTCGGGCCGCACGAGCGGGTTCGTCGAGACGATCACGTTCGGGAGGTAGGGCGTCGCCTCCGGCCCCTCGCGGTGGACGATGAAGTTCTCGCCGTACTCGATCGCCTCGGGCACGTCGGTGTAGGCGTGCATGCGCCCCGTGTCGGTGAAGAAGGGCTCGTCCTCGTGCACCTGCTCCCAGAAGGGCACGCGCGGGTAGGTGCGGAAGAGCATGAGCGCCGCGCCGGGCGGGCCGTACTTCCCCGCCATGATGTCCTTGTACATGTAGCCCTCGGTCGTCGTGCACGTGTCGAGGAGCCGCTGGATGTAGACCTCGCGCCGCCCCTCGAGCTCGTACCTGAAGTAGTCGAGGTGGCGCGGGTCGTTCGTGACCTCGCCGAGCTTCCGCGCGATGCCCGCGATGATCGCGAGGTCGTCCTTCGAGTCGAAGACCGGCGGGATGCCGCCCTTCCAGATCTGGAGGAAGGGGTTGGAGCACGAGGCCGTGACCTCGGGCCCCTCGAACTCCACCCACGAATTGGCCGGCAGCGCGATGTCGCTGTACTCGACCGACGCCGTCATCTGGATGTCGACCGAGACGATCATCTCGACCTTCGGGTTGACGTTCTTGATGACGCCGTAGGCCCACTTCGAGTTGTTGATGAGGTTGACGTTCGTGAAGATGAGCGACTTCGTGGGCGTCGGCATGTGCGTCTTGCCCGTGAAGTTCTTCCGCCCGAACTTCGGCGTCGTGACGACGAGCGGCAGGTCGCCGTGGTCCCAGTAGGCCGGCTCCTCGTCCTTCGTCGTCCCGCGAACCTTCACCTTCGCGCCGGGCGCGTTCGGGTCCAGCAGCGGGGCGAACGGATCCTCGCCCACCCACCCCTTGAAGCCGGGGCCGGTCCACGGCGAGCCCTGGAAGAGCGCCGCCTTGTAGTTGCCCGCCCACGTGTGCGAGCCCGCGCCGGGCTTGCCGATGTTCCCCGTCAGCATCAGGGGCAGGTAGACCGCGCGGTTCATCTCGGTCGCGTGGAACCAGTGGTTGATGCCCTCGCCCTGGTGGATCGCCGCGGGCTTCATCGTCGCGAGGTCGTTCGCCAGCCGCTCGATCAACTCGCGCGGCGCCTGCGTGATCTCGCAGACGGTGTCGAGGTCGTAGTCCTTCAAGTGCACCTGGTAGAGCGACCAGAGCGTCGCCACCTCGACCTTCCTGCCCTCGAGCGTCGTGACCGTGAGGTCCTTCTCGAGCGCGGGTCGGATGCCCTTCTTCGCCATCCGGCCGCCGATGTCGTCGCGCGTGACCGCCTTGAGGCCGCCCGACGCCTCGTCCCAGACGACGTAGTCGCCGAGCAGCGTGTGCTCCTCGTCGGTGAAGTGCTGGCGGTGCTTCGAGGGGCCGTCCCCGGCGAGGTCGCTCCGGTAGTTCTCGAAGACGTCCTCGGCGCGGAGCCGGCGCAGCGTGTCCTTGCGCACGAGCAGCGGGAAGTCCGTGAAGCCCCTCACGAACTCGGCGTCGTACTGGCCGCGCTCCATCATGAGGCGCGTGATGCCGAGGAAGAGCGCCGCGTCCGTCTGCGGCCGGATCGGGATCCAGTAGTCCGCCTTGGTCGACGGCGGCCCGTACTCCGGCGCGATGACCACGACCTTCGCCCCGCGCTCCATGCACTCGATGAACCAGTGCGAGTCGGTCATCTTGTTCTCGACGAGGTTCTTCCCGTCCATCACGATCAGCTTGCTGTAGCGCAGGTCGTTGAAGTCGCAGTCCGACGTCTGGAGGCCATGCACCCACGGGTGCCCGGGCGCCTGGTCGCCGTGCCAGGTGTAGTTCGACCACGTGCGGCCGCCCCTCGCCTTGTCGGGCCCGACTCCGCGGATCCTGTCGTCGAGGAGCCCCATCGAGTTGGCGAGCCGGTACATCCCGTACTTGCCGAAGACGCCGAGGAGCCCCATGCCGCCGCGGNNNNCCATGCCGCCGCGGAACTTGAGCGTCCGGGTTCCGGCGCCTCCCATCTCGTCGATCATCTCGGGGAGATACCCCTGGTCGCGGAGGCGCTGCGCGCCCTCCGCGCCGCTGTACGTCGTCGCGATCTGCTTCAGCCCCTTCGCGACGTACCCGAACGCGTCCTCCCAGCCCACCTGCTCGAAGCTGTCCTCGCCGCGGCTGTCGAACATGTACTTCGTCCGCAGCTCCGGGGTGAGGTAGGGGAACCCGTCGTCGGCCCACCGCTTCCAGCCCTTGCGGATGATCGGGTGCTTCAGCCGGAACGGCCCGTACACGATGCGGTGGAAGGTGTAGCCCTTCGCGCACTGGCGCGGGTTCCAGTTGGCCGTCGCCTTGTTGCCGTAGAGGTCGCCGTACTGCTGGTAGTCGTAGGTCGACCCCATGCGCGTGATGACGCCGTTCCGCGTGTACGCCATCACCCGGCACGCGTGCGTGTCGTTCGGCGAGCAGACCCACTGGAACTTCCCGTCGTACCGGTACTGGTCGTGATAGAGCTTCTCCCAGTTGCGGTCCGGGTACTGGGCCAGCGGGTTGTCCACCTTCACGGGCTCGAGCCCGAAGAGGCGGAACGACCCGAAGGCCGTGAACGCGGCGCCGGCCGCGGCGCCCTTCAGGAATTCGCGGCGAAGCATCTCAGTCCTCCAGGTCCAGGCGGTGCCAGATCGACACGGACTTCTGCCCGTTGCGGTCGTTGCTCGCGCCGTCCCACACGGCGAACGCGACCGACACGCCCTTGCACCCCTCGGGCGCCATCTTCGTCCGCAGCTCGAGCGTCCAGATGCCGCGGTCCCAGCTGCCGCTCCCCTGCACCGCCTGCGCCTCGCGCAGCGCGGTCGTGAGCGAGCCCTGGCCCTTCGCCCCTGCCACCTCCACCGCGGAGACGCGCTCGGGGTTCGACATCGGGTTCCCGGCCCCCCAGCCGGAGAGGAAGGTCGGGTCGTGGTGCGGCGCGGAGACGGCCGCGGGGTCCGGCCGCTCGCCCGGCTTCAGGTCGGTCTGCGACGGGAAGTAGGTGTCCAGGTGCATCGCGGGGTAGATCGCCTCGATGTCCAGGAACCCCTTCTCGTCGCGCTGCCACGAGGCCTTCCAGGACCAGATGGTCACGGCGGAGGCGGGATCGCCCATCCCGAAGAAGGGCGGGTCCTCGTCCCATGAGAGCTGGACCGCCGCGCCGTCGTGGAAGTCCTCCTGCCGCAGGTTCGAGAAGTTCTCCGTCTCGTCCTCCCAGACGAGCCGCAGCACGAGCGTCGTCCCGTCGTGCGCGGCCTGCACGAGGACGCCCTCCGGCCGCTTGTCGCGCCACCAGAGGGGCATCAGTGCCACGTACGAGGGCGGGCAGAGGGCCCACCACTCCGACGCGTCGGCGGGGATCGCCTTCACGCGGCGGATCAGGAGCGACTGGGTCCTCTGCTCCTGCCGCTCCTGCACGCCGGCCGGAACGAGCGTGCGGATGTAGTGGACGACGGACCACGCCTCCTCGTCCGAGAGCGTGTCCGGCCCGAAGGTCGGCATCGCGGTCCCCTTCATTCCCGCGCGCAGCCGCGCGTAGAGCTGGCGCGCCTCGGCGCCGCCCTTGAAGATCCCCTTCGTGAAGTCCCGCGCCGGCGCCGGGTATCCCTGCGAATCGATGAGCTTCTGGGTGGTCTCCCCGCGCCCCTCCCGACCATGGCACGGCGCGCACGCCTGCGTGTAGACCACCCGCCCCCGCGCGACCCGCGCGAGCGTCGCCTCGCCCTCGCCCTCGAGGGAGACCGCCTCGCCGGGCGTCGTCTCCTCCATCACCGTCGCCTGGAGCTCCTGAGGCGACATCCCCTCGTCGGCGTAGAGCCGGAAGAGGTCGGCGCGCCAGAACCCCTTCACGGTGCCGGCGACGAGCTTCCGGTCCGCCTCGGGCAGCCGGTCCCAGGGAGGCATCGCGGAGCCCGGCATCCCCTTCTCGAGGACCCGCAGGAGGTCCTCGTCGGCCGGGACGCCGTTCCGGGTCGTGACGAGCCGGAACTCGCCCCGCGCGAAATCCCGCGGCTTCGGACTCAGCAGGTAGGCGGCCGGCCCGTCGCCGCGACCCTCCGCGCCGTGGCAGATGGCGCAGTGGCGCGCGTAGAGCTCGAGGCCCCGCTGCACGCCATCCGCCCCCTGGGCGGCGGAGGGCCGCGGGCCGAGGAGGAGGAGGGGCGCGGGGAGGAGGAGGATGACGAGGATCAGAAGGCGCTTCATGGGGCAACGCTCCCGTGTTCGGTTCGGGCTTTCGCGCCGTTGCTCTTGCAACATCCGGGCCGCGGATCAGCGGCCCCTCAGGCAGTCCGGCGTGCGCATCGCGTCGCATGTGATGCAACGCGATCGTTGCGATGCAACACTAGCCGCGTGTCCGGGCCGCCCGCACGCGCCCGAAGAGCACGCGGTGGCGCACCGAGGACGGGGCGTGGCTCGACACGACGGAGACGAACACGACGGCCGCGAGGAGCCAGGCGCCGCAGGAGGGCAGGAAGGCGAGCGCCACGACCTTCCCGAGGACGACCATGCCGCGCACCTCGAGGAGGAAGGCGGCGCTCTCGTGCAGGTCGAGGAGGACGATCAGGGAGCCCGAGACGATCGCCGCAAGGAGCCACGGGATGCGCTCCGGCAGCGCGAACGCGTAGGCGCCGAGGCAGAAGGCCGCGCAGACGACGTGCGCGCCGCGGAGGAGGATCTTCACGAGCCGCCGGCCCGGGAAGGCCCGGGGCGGGTCGGGGAAGAGGAGCGCGCGCATCGGCCGCCGATGCTACCTCTTCCGGGTCGCGATCCACGCGCGTCCCGGATGCCCCGGCAGGAGGCTCCCTTCCTTGAGCAGGACCTCCGCCGTGCCGTCGCCGTCGAGGTCCCTCGCGGCGAGCGCGACGATCGAGGCCCCGCGGTGCGGCAGGGCGCCGCGGACCGGGCGATAGCGGCCGTCCGCCTCGCGCACGAGGAGCCACCAGGGCAGCGGCGCCGTGGGGTCGCCCCCGCACGCGACGAAGAGGTCGGGATCGCCGTCCCCGTCGGCGTCCGCCTCGACGACGCAGGTC
>JAKLKT010000302.1 GCA_023150495.1 Planctomycetota bacterium | reverse complement strand
TGGCGCACCCCGGCGGTCATAACTCCTTGTCGAACCTGAAGTTGCCGTCGCCGGACAGGTCAACCGTTACCCGGTCGCCCTCACCGAAGCGGCCGGCGAGGAGTTCCTTCGCGAGCGGGTTCTCGATCTCCTTCTGGAGCAGGCGCTTCAGCGGGCGCGCGCCGAACGCGGGGTCGTAGCCGCGCTCCGCGAGCCACTCCTTCGCGCGGTTCGAGATCCCGAGCGTGATGCCGCGCTCCGCGAGGCGCCGCGCGAGGTGCTCGAACTGGACCGCCGCGATCCTCACGAGCTCCTCCTGCGTGAGCCGCCGGAAGACGAGCACCTCGTCGATCCTGTTCAGGAGCTCCGGGCGGAACGCCTGCTTCAGCGCCTCCTTCATCAGCGCGCGCATGCGGTCCTCCGGCTCGTCCATGTGCTGCGAGCCGAGGTTGCTCGTCATGATGATCACCGTGTTCCGGAAGTCGACCGTCCGGCCCTGCCCGTCGGTCAGCCGCCCCTCGTCGAGGAGCTGGAGCAGCACGTTGAACACCTCGGGGTGCGCCTTCTCGATCTCGTCGAGGAGGATCACGCTGTGCGGGCGCCGGCGGACGCGCTCCGTGAGCTGCCCGCCCTCCTCGTAGCCGACGTAGCCCGGCGGCGCGCCGATGAGGCGCGCCACGGAGTGCTTCTCCCCGTACTCGCTCATGTCGATCCGCACGACCGCGCTCTCGTCGTCGAAGAGGAACTCCGCGAGCGCCTTCGAGAGCTCGGTCTTCCCGACGCCCGTGGGGCCGAGGAAGAGGAAGACTCCGACGGGGCGCTTCGGGTCCGAGAGGCCGGCGCGCGCGCGGCGCACCGCGTCCGAGACCGCGCGCACCGCCTCCTCCTGCCCGACCACGCGGCGGCCGAGCGCCTCCTCCATCTTCCGGAGCCGCTCGACCTCGCCCTCCATGAGCTTCGCGACCGGGATGCCGGTCCAGCTCCCGACGACCTCCGCGATCTCCTCCGGCGTGATCTCCTCGCGCAGGAGCCGGGGGCCGCTCGCCATCTCGGCCTGGAGCCGCTGGAGTTCGCGCTCGAGGCCGGGGATCGCGTCGTAGCGAAGCTGCGCCGCGCGCTCGAAGTCGCCCTCGCGCTCGTACCGCTTCTCGTCGTCGCGGGCGCGTTCGAGCTTCTCCTTCACCTCGCCCACGCGCTGCATCTGCTCCTTCTCCTTCTTCCACTGCGCGGTGAGCCGGTCGGCCTCCGCCTGGAGCTCGGCGAGCTCCTTCTCGAGCTGCTCGAGCCGCTCCTTCGAGCCGCGGTCCTGCTCCTTCTGGAGCGCCGCGCGCTCGACCTCGAGCTGGCGGATCTTCCGGACGACCTGGTCGAGCTCGGTGGGCATCGAGTCGATCTCGATCCGGAGCCGGCTCGCGGCCTCGTCCACGAGGTCGATCGACTTGTCCGGCTGGAAGCGGTCGGAGATGTAGCGGCTCGAGAGGCGTGCCGCGGCGACGAGCGCCGCGTCCTGGATCCGCACGCGGTGGTGGACCTCGTAGCGCTCCTTCAGCCCGCGGAGGATCGCGATCGTGTCCTCGACCCCGGGCTGGCTCACGAAGATCGGCTGGAAGCGCCGCTCGAGCGCCTTGTCCTTCTCGACGTTCTTCCGGTACTCGTCGAGGGTCGTCGCCCCGATGCAGTGAAGCTCGCCGCGCGCGAGCGGCGGCTTGATCAGGTCGCCGGCCCCCGAAGCCCCCTCCGTTGCGCCCGCACCGACGATCGTGTGCAGCTCGTCGATGAAGAGGACCACATCGCCCGCCCCCGCCTGGAGCTCCTTAAGGAGCGCCTTCAGCCGCTCCTCGAACTCGCCGCGGTACTTCGTCCCGGCGAGCAGCGCGCCGATGTCGAGCGCGAGCACGCGCTTGCCCTTGAGGCCCTCGGGCACGTCGCCCGCGACGATCCGGCGGGCGAGCCCCTCGACGATCGCCGTCTTGCCGACGCCCGGGTCGCCGAGCAGCACGGGGTTGTTCTTCGTGCGTCGCGAGAGCACCTGCATCACGCGGCGGATCTCCGCGTCGCGGCCGATCACGGGGTCGAGCTTCCCCTGCCGCGCGAGCGCGGTCAGGTCGCGGCAGTAGCGCTCGAGCACCTTGTACTTCGACTCCGGCTCGTCGTCGGTCACGCGCTGCGCGCCGCGGATCTCCTTCAGCGCCGCGAGGAGCCCCTCGCGCGTGACGCCCGCCCTGCCGAGCAGGTCCTTCGACTCCTTGTCCGAGAGCAGCGCCAGCAGGAGGTGCTCGACGGAGACGTAGTCGTCCGTGAGCCGCTTCGCCGCCTCGAAGGCCTCGTCGAAGACGCGCGAGAGCCGGCGGGCCAGCCGCACCTCCCCCGCGCCCCCTCCCGTCACCTTCGGGACCGCCGCGAGCGCGGTGGTCGCGCCCGCCCGCAGCGCGGTCGTGTTCGCGCCGAGCCGCTCGAGCACGCTCGACACGATCCCCTCGCGGTCCTCGAGGAGCGCGAAGAGCAGGTGCTCGGGGAGGAGCTCCTGGTGGCCGCTCCTCTCGGCGAGGAGGCGCGCCGCGTTCACGGCCTCGCGGGACTTGACGGTGAACCTGTCGAATTGCATGGACAACGGTTTCGCACCTCCCGTGCCAAATCGCGGGCCGGAGGCCGCCTTTCCCGTAGGCTATCTGCGCCTGTCGGTTCGGCACGGGCGTTTGCCGTTCCGGCAGGGGACTCCTTGGCTACCGGTCGCATCCTCCTCGTCCACGAGTCGGCGGGCACGCGCGCGCTGCTCGAGGACCTCCTCTCGCGCGAGGGGCTCGACGTCGAGGCCGTCGACTCCACGTACGCGTGCATGGACCGGTTCGTCGACGCGCCGGCGGACGTGGTGGTCGTCGGGCTCGCGGACGTGGACGAGGCGGAGCTCGACCTGATCCCCGCGCTCAAGAGCGAGGAGCGGCCGCCGCGCGTGCTCGTCACGTTCCCGGGGCCGCGGCGCGAGCTGGCGGTGCGCGCGCTCTCGAAGGGCGCGGACGGCTACGTGCTCGAGCCCTTCTACCGGGACGAGGTGGTCGGGCTCGTGCGCGGGCAGCTCCCGCGCGAGGCGGGGCCGTACTACGCGCTCTCCCACCTCGCGCGCGAGGTCGCGCACGCGGTGAACAACCCGCTGCAGGTCGTCGCCCTGATGCTCATGAAGGAGAAGGTGACGAAGCAGGAGCTCCTGAAGGCGATCCCGGAGCAGACCGCGCGGATCGAGGCGGTCGTTCGCCACCTGCGCGAGTTCGGCGCGATGCCCACGTCGAAGCCCGCGGCGCACGACGTGCGGCCGCTCGTCGAGGCAGCCGGGATCGAGCTCACACCGGGCGAGGCGGTCACGGCGCTCGTCGACCCGGTGACGTTCCCCGCGGCGCTCGGCGCGCTGCGCGAGGCGGTGCTCGCGAGGACGAAAGAGGGGGGGCTCCGGGGGCAGCTCGCGGCGGACGCGAAGGGCGTGACGCTGCGGGTGCCCGTGCCGCCCGAGACCTTCGCGGGCGAGGACGTGGGAAAGCTCCTCGACTCGGTGTTCGTGGTCTCGGAGTCGCGCGACGTCCTGCCCGGCCTCGCCCGCGCGAAGGCGCTCCTCGAAGGCCAGCACGCATCCCTCACCTTCGACGGCACCGCGTTCGTATGCGTATGCCATACACCAGAGGTCGGCCGCAAAACGAGCGCCTGAAAGGACTTGTGGCGGCCGACTGCGGCATTGGGGTCCGCGGTGCCTGCGCCGGCAGTGGCACAGATTGGGGCTCATAACCATCTGCATGACAATGACTTGCGACGGCGGCGCAGGTCAACCGTTGACGTGGAAGCCGCCGAACTGGTTGGCGAGCTGCTGGAGGTAGAAGGAGCGGCTGCCGTCCGAAGGGCCCACGCAGTGGATGCGGATGCCGAGGAGGTCGTTTGCCGCCGTGATCTCGAGCATCACCTGGCGGGGGTCGTCGAGGAAGGTGCCGTCCGGTGGCTTCGTGAGCGCCACGAGGAACATCGTGTCGGCGACTGGGACCTTCGACTTCCCGGCCGCGAGGTCGAGCGCGGCCATGAGCCCCGCGTACGGGTCCGCACCCGCGTCCGGCTTGAGCTTGTCGAGCCACTGCGCAAGCGCATCGCGGTTGGTCCCGTTCGCCTCCGCGAGCGACGAACGGAAGCAGCGCGGCTCCGAGTCGTACGCCACGACGCCGAACATCGCGCCGTCGGGCAGCGTCGCGACGCTCCGCTTCACCTCCTCGCGGACCTCCTCCCATCCGGCCGACGCCTGCACGCAGTAGACGGCCGAGCGCGTACGCGAAGGCACGCCGCAGAAGGACACGGGCCCGTCGCTGAACGTGCCGGGCACCTTCGGCTCGTCGAGGAGCCCCTTCGGCCCCTCCCCCGCGCCCCTCCCCTTCGCTCGCCAGTCGGCAGGCAGCCCTTCGAGCCACGCGCGCCACCGCGCGACGTCGCTCCCGATGTCCTCGCCGCTCATCCGGCGCAGCGCGTCCACGAGGTCGTCGACGAGCCGGCCCTCCTCCTTGTCGAGACGCGCGACGAGCCATCCCGCCGCCTCGCGCGTCCCGAGCGTCGCCGCGCCGCGGATCGCGCCCGCGCGCACGGGCCACGC
>JAKLKT010000301.1 GCA_023150495.1 Planctomycetota bacterium | reverse complement strand
CGCACTTCGGTCGCGCGGGCGGATTCCGTGGCCGCCGGGGGTCCGGATCCCCCGCTCCGGCTTCGGCCCGGCGCGGGGCGTTCGCGCGTCGGGGCGCCCGAGCACGGCGGGACGCGCGCAGGGCGGGCGCCAGATGTTCGCACACCGCGGGGGGATCGTGGGCGCGGGGCGAGGAGGGAGGTGCCGTCCCTGACATCCGCACGGCGAGGGTCGGGCCGCGGGCGGTTCGCCGCGGTCCGATGGACAGCCGGGGCCGTAGACGAGGCGCCCTCCTCGGACACGAACGGCCTCCGCCCGCCCGAAGGACCGAGTCGCGCGCGGATCAGCGCACGAGCTTCGCCTTGTGCGCGCGCATCGCGTCGCAGGCGCGGCGCGTGTCGTCGAGCGAGGCGACCATCGCGAAGCGCACGTAGCGCGCGCCCGGCTTCACGCCGCCGTCGCACTCCTCGGCGACCCACGGGCCCGGCGTGCACACGACCGCGATCTCCGGGTCGAGGAGCCGCTCCGCGAACGCGACCGGGTCGAGCCCCTCCGGCAGCCGCTGCCAGTAGTGGATCGTGCCCGCGGGCGCGCATGCCTCGAAGCCGAGGTCCTTGAACGCCGCCGCGAGGAGGTCGCGCTTCGTCCGGTACTCCTTCCGCATGGCCTCGACGTGCCCCTCGTCCGCGAGCGCCGCGATCGCCGCGTCCTGGATGAACGTGGGCGTCCCCGAGTCGATGTTCGTCTTCACCTTCCGGAAGGCCCCGATCGCCCGCGGGTCGCCGGCGGTGAAGCCGATGCGCCAGCCGGTCATCGCGCTCCGCTTCGACAGCGAGAAGAACGACACGACGCCGTCCGTCCCGCACTCGAGGATCGAGCGGGGCTTCTCCTCGAACCAGATGTCGGTGTACGCCTCGTCGTTCACGACGAGGATCCCGCGCTCGCGGCCCCAGTCCGCCGCCTCCGCGAGGAACTTCCGCGGCGCGAGCGCGCCCGCGGGCGCGTTCGGGTAGCAGAGCCAGAGGATGCGGGCGCGGCGTACGACCTCCTCGGGGATCGCGTCGAGGTCCGGCAGATACCCGTTCTCCTTGAGCAGCGGGAAGAAATGGGGCCTCGCGCCGGCGAAGAGCGTCCCGCGCGAGTAGGGGGGATACCCGGGGGACGGGCAGAGCACGACGTCGCCCGGCTCCACGAACGCGAGGGGGAAGTGGAAGATCCCCTCCTTCGCGCCGATCGTCGACGTGATCTGCGTCGCCGGGTCGAGCGTCACGCCGAAGGTCCGCTCGATCCACGCCCCCGCCGCCCCCCGGAACTCCGCGCTCCCGACGTACGACGGATAGCCCGAGTCGGCGCGCTCGTCGACCGCGGTCTTCAGCCGCTCGCGCACGAGCGCGGGCGTCGGCACGGTCGGGTCGCCGACGCCGAAGTCCGCGGGCTTGACGCCCTTCCGCCGAAGCTCGCTGACCTTCTCGTCGATCACGGCGAAGGGGTAGGCGGGAAGCGAGCGGACCCGGTCGGCGATGTGCATGGGGCGCCATTAAACCACCGGACCTTACAATGCGGGCATGCGCACGCTGCTCCCGGTCCTCCTCCTCCTCGGCCCGGTCGCCGCGCAGGACGAGGACCTGCCGCCGGACGAGACCAGCGACTACGTCGGGCGGTACCTGGAGCGGGCCATCGAGAGCCTCCGCGAGGGGAACTACGACGAGGCGCGGCTGCGTTTCGGGAAGGTCCTGAAGCGCGAGCCGGGCAACCCGGCGGCGCGGCTCGGCGTCGCGACCACCTACCGGCTGCGCGGCGCCTACGACAAGGCCGAGGCGGAGGTCGAGGAGCTCCTGAAGGCGCGGCCGGGAGACCGGGGAGGGCTTGTGGCGAAGGCGCAGCTCCACCTCCTCCGCGGCCGCCTGGGGGAGGCGAGGGACGTCGCCCAGGAGGCGATCGGGAAGGGGTCCGGGGAAGGGCCCGACCTCGAGGGGCTCGCCGCGCGGCTCGTGGCCGCCGAGGCGCTCGCGCGCCGCGGCAAGCGGGACGAGGCGCGCACCGTCCTCGACCACTTCCTCGAGTACCACCGGATGCGGGCGGACTCCTACGACGAGGCGAACTTCCGCCGCGACGAGCTGAAGCTCAAGCCCGAGATCGCGCGCCCGCTCTCGCACGAGCTGACGCTCGTCGCGACGGCGCTGCGCCTCTACGTGGAGCTCTCGCCGCTCGACGAGGGGTTCCTCGCGAACGGCAACGAGCTGCTGCTTCTCGCGGAGGCGCTCGACCCGGAGAACTGGGATGCGTGGATCGAGCGCGTCCGCGTCACGCGGCTCGAGCGCGAGGGCGCGCTCGCGGCCGCCCGCAAGACGCGCGACCTCGTGGCGCCGAAGAACCCGGAGCTCGCCGATCTGTGGACGGAGGTCGCGAAATCGATCGCCACCCACTGGAGCACCGGCGAGGCGCGGGAGATGGCCGAGAAGGCCGTCACGATCAACCCGAAGCACACCGACGCGCGCGCGGTGATCGCGCAGATCGCGCTGCAGGACAACGAGTACCCGGTCGCCGAGGAGCACATCAAGGCGGGCCTCGCGACGGACCCGAACCACAGGGACCTCCTCGCGCTGAAGGCGACGATGGACCTCCTCCTCGGCAACGAGGAGGCGTTCGAGGCGGGGATGAAGAGGATGCTCGAGGTCGACCCGACCTACGGCGAGGGGTTCCACCTCGCGGGGCAGGTCGTGGCCGACCGCCAGCGGCGCTACGACCGGGCCGTCGATCTCCTGCGCCGCGGCCTCGAGCTCGACCCGACGAACCACGAGGCGCAGGCGAACCTCGGGATCTACCTCGCGAACCTCGGGCGGGAGAAGGAGGCGAAGGAGGCGCTCGACAAGTCGAAGCAGCTCTTCCCCTGGTCCCACCCCGTGCGCGAGAACTTCCGCACCGTCCTCGAGTACGTGGAGAAGATGGAGACGGTCAGGACGGAGCATTTCGTCCTCCGCTTCGACCCGACGGAGTTCGCGGTCCTGAAGCTCTTCGTGCCGCAGCTTCTCGAGGAGTGCTGGGCCGACATGACGAAGCGCTACGGCTTCGAGCCGCAGGCGCCGGTCCTCGTCGAGGTGTTCCGGAAGGCGGACGACTTCAGCGTCCGCGCCGTCGGGCTCCTCGACTACAACCGGTTCGCGGTCGGCATCTGCTTCGGCGGCGTGATGGCGATCGACTCGCCGCAGGCGATGGGCGAGGAGGGGGTCGTGCACTGGGCGCCGGTCGCCCGGCACGAGTTCGCCCACGTGATGAGCCTCCAGCTGTCGAAGGGGCAGGTGCCGCGCTGGTTCACGGAGGGGCTCTCGGTCCTCGAGGAGAAGCCGCTCGACCCGGGCTGGTCCATGGAGGACGGCTACGAGATCCAGGTCTACGACGCCTGGTACACGGACACGGTCCCGAAGATCGGCACGTTCGACGCCATGTTCCTCACCCCGCGCGTCGGCTTCGCGTACTACCTCGGCGGCCTCATGCTCGACTTCCTCCACTCGGTCGCGGGCGAGGAGGGGATCGTGAAGGCGCTGCGCCTCTACGGCGACGACCGCCCGATGGAGGAGGTCTTCGAGAAGGCCTTCGGGCTGAGGCTCGAGGAGTTCGACACCCGCTTCCACGCCTTCCTCGCGAAGCGGCTCGAGGGCCGCCGGCGCGTCCCGACCTACGCGGTCGTCTTCCAGGCGCTGCGCGAGCGCGCGCTCACCGACCCGAACGACGGCGAGAACCTCCTGAAGCTCGCGTGGGCGCACTTCCAGCGGAAGGAGTTCGTGGAGGCGGGCGCGAAGCTCCAGCTCGCGCGCGCGCGGGTCGACCCGGCGCACCCGCTCTCGCGGCTCCTCGAGGCGCGGCTCCTCGTGCGGGACGGGAAGCCGGAGCGCGCCCGCCCGATCCTCGAGGCCTTCTTCGCCTCGGGCGGCGAGGACTTCGAGGCGCGCCTCCTCCAGGCGGACTTCCTCCGCCGCGAGGGGAGGAAGGAGGAGTTCGTCGCGGCGCTCGAGAAGGCGCATGCGGCGTGGCCGACCTCCACGGCGCCGCTCGAGCACCTGCGGCGCTACTACGTCGCCGAGGGGCGGGCCGACGACGCGCTCAAGATCCTCGAGCAGGAGGGGCGCCTCGCGCCGAAGTCGATCCCGCTCAGGCTCCAGCTCGCGAAGGAGTACGCGGCCCGCGGCCGCGACGCCGACGCGCTCAAGGCGCTCGAGCAGTGCTTCAACGTGAACCCGTTCCGCCCCGAGCCGCACGTCGCGGCCGTCCCGCTCTACCGGAAGGCCGGGAACACGGAAAGGGCGGTGCGTTCGGCCCGCTGCTTGGTAGCATTGCGCGCCGAGAACGACTCCGACGAGGAGGCCGCCCTGAGGTGGCTCACCCTCGCGGAGGTTCTCCTCGAGGACGGGCAGCGGGAGGAGGCCGCGACCGCGCTGAAGGAGGCGGCGAGGCTCGCCCCCGAGGAGAACGCCGAGCGGCGGGCGGAACTCGAGAAGAAGCTCGGGCAGTAGGGGCGGAGGAAGGACTTGGTGCCCGATGCGCGCGAGGCGCTCAAGCGCCTCAGGGAGCTGATCGGTCCGCGCGCGGCAGCGCTCTGGCTCGAGGGCGCGCGCGTGGTCCGGA
>JAKLKT010000300.1 GCA_023150495.1 Planctomycetota bacterium | reverse complement strand
GCTCGCGCCGAACGCGCCGCTCGCGGAGCGCGCGGAGGCCGGCGGGGCCGTCCACCGGACCTGGAGGCTCCGCGAGGGGATCCGGTACCTCGTGCACGTGCCCGTGGAGAGGCTCCCGGGCCGGTTCGTTCTGCCGCCGTCCGCGATCGTGCTCCGCGGCGCCGACAGCATCGTCCTCCTCGAGGACGGCGACACGTTCCGGCCCGTGCCGGTGCGCGTCGAGCACATGGACTCCCGCGCGGCCGTCGTCGCGAACGACGGCGCGCTCTTCCCGGGCGACCGCATCGTCCTGCGCGGAGCGTACGCGCTCTCCCTCGCGATGCAGGCGGGATCGGGCGGCGGCGCGGACCCGCACGCAGGCCACAGCCACGACTAGCCCATGCTGAACCTCAACCGGGTCATCGCCTCGAGCCTCCGCGGGCGCGGCACGATCCTCCTGCTCGCGATCGCGATCTGCGCCTACGGGACGCTCGTCGCGGTCTCGCTGCCGGTGGACGTCCTCCCGGATCTCAACCGGCCGACGGTGACGATCCTCACCGAGGCGCACGGGATGGTCCCCGAGGACGTCGAGCGCCTCGTCACGCGGCCGATCGAGCAGGCGATGAACGGCGCGACGGGCGTCGCGCGCGTCCGCTCCTCGTCGGGCCTCGACCTGTCGGTCGTCTTCGTCGAGTTCGGGTGGGAGACGGAGATCTTCCGCAACCGCCAGATCGTGCAGGAGAAGCTCGCGGCCGCCAAGCCGCAGCTCCCGCCCGGCATCGAGCCGGCGATGGCCCCGATCTCGAGCATCATGGGCCAGGTCCTCCAGATCGGCATCCAGAGCAGGAGCGGGGGGACGGCAACGTCCGAGCTGCGCGTGATCGCCGACACCATCGTGAAGCCGCGGCTGCTCGCGCTGCCCGGGGTGGCGCAGGTCGTGCCGATCGGCGGGAGCCCGCGCCAGCTCCAGGTGATCGCGGACGCGCGGGCGCTCCGCGCGCACGACGTCACCCTCGAGGAGATCGCGGAGGCGATCCGCGGCGCCAACGTCGCCGGCTCGGGCGGCGTGCTCCCTCTGGGCCCCGAGGGGCCGACGATCACCGTGCCGGGGCTCGTGCGGGGGCCCGCGGACCTCGAGAGCACGCTCGTCCGCGACGACCCCGACCGGCCGGTCCGGATCTCCGATGTCGCGCAGGTGAGCTTCGGCCCCGCGGCGATCCGCGTCGGCGAGGCGGGGGTCAACGCGATGCCGGGCGTGATCCTGACCGTCTTCAAGCAGCCGGCCACGGACACGGTCGACCTGACCGACCGCGTGGCGGCGGAGCTCGAGGCGCTCGCCCCGTCGCTGCCCGGGGATGTCCTCCTGCTCCCCGCGCTCTACGAGCAGGCGGGGTTCATCCACCGGGCGATCGACAACGTCGTCGAGGCGGTCCGCGACGGCGCGATCCTCGTCGTGGTGATCCTCTTCCTCTTCCTCCTGAACCTGCGCACGACGGCGATCACGCTCACCGCGCTCCCGCTCTCGGTCGCGATCACCGCGCTCGTCTTCAAGCTGCTCGGCGTGTCGATCAACACGATGACGCTCGGAGGGCTCGCCGTGGCGGTCGGCGTGCTCGTCGACGACGCGATCGTCGATGTCGAGAACGTCTTCCGCCGGCTTCGCGAGAACCGCGAGCGCGGGTCCCCCGTGCCCCCCCTCATCGTCGTCTACCTGGCCTCGAGCGAGGTCCGGAAGCCGATCCTCGTCAGCACGCTGCTCGTCGTCGTCGTGTACGTCCCGCTCTTCGCGCTCACCGGCATGGAGGGCCGCCTCTTCACGCCGGTCGGCATCGCCTACATCGTGAGCATCCTCGCATCGCTCGCCGTCTCGCTCACGGTGACGCCCGTCCTCTGCCTTTACCTGCTGCCGAACGCGAAGGCGACGGAGCGGCGCGGCGACTCGTGGGTCGTGCGCCACGCCAAGTCCGCGGCCGGCCGCGCGATGGACTTCTCCTGCCGCCACCCGGCGCCCATCGCGCTCGTGGTCGGCGCGCTCGCGATCGTGTCGCTCGTCGTCCTCGGCACGCGCGGCTCGCAGTTCCTGCCGCCCTTCAACGAGGGGACGGCGCAGATCAACCTGATCCTGCCGCCCGGCGCCTCGGTCGACACGTCCGACGCGTTCGGCAGGCGCCTCGAGGAGGAGATCAAGGGGGTCCGGGGGGTCCTCATGCTCGGGCGGAAGACGGGCCGCGGCGAGGGGGACGAGCACGCCGAGGGCGTCAACATGTCGGAGGTGATCGTGACCTTCGACCCCGACGCGGGCCGGAGCCGCGAGGAGATCATCGGCGAGATCCGCGACCGCATCGCGCGGGAGTTCCCGGGCGTCGCGTCGTCCGTCGAGCAGCCGCACGCGCACCTGCTCTCGCACCTGCTCTCCGGGGTCAACGCGCAGGTCGCGATCAAGGCGTTCGGGCCGGACCTCGAGACGCTGCGGAGGGTCGCGACGGAGGTCGAGGGCGCCGTCCGCGGGATCGACGGCGTGAAGGACCTGATCGTCGAGCCCCAGGTGCTCATGAGGCAGGTGGACGTGCGGCCGCGACGCGAGGACGTCGCGAGGCGCGGCCTCACGGTCGGAAGGGTCGCCGAGGTCGTCGAGCTCGCGCTCGAGGGCGGCGAGCTGTCGCGGATGGTCGTCGGGCAGGTGGCCTACCCGATCGTGCTGCGGCTCCGCGCGGAGGACCGCTCGGATCTCGACCGCATCGCCGAGCTCGCGCTCCACGGGGGCGGAGGGGAACGCATCGTCCTCTCCGAGGTCGCCGACGTGGAGCTCACGTGGACGCCGAACAACATCAACCGCGAGAACGTCTCGCGGCGGGTCGTCGTCTCGCACAACGTGTCCGGGCGGTCGCTCGGCGAGGTGGTCCGCGACGTCGAGCAGGCGATCGGCCCGATCCGCGCGAAGCTCCCGCCCGGATACTCGATCCGCCTCTCCGGGCAGTTCGAGGCGCAGCAGGAGGCGAGCAGGCGCCTCGCGATCCTCTCCGCGCTCGCGCTCGCGACGATGTTCCTCATCCTCGTCGGCCACTACCGGTCGCTGAACCTCGCGGCGCAGGTGATGGCGAGCATCCCGATGGCAGGCATCGGCGCGGTGCTCTTCATCGTCGCCACGGGGCAGGCGGTCTCGGTGGCGACGATCGTCGGCCTCATCGCGCTCGCGGGCATCGCGGCGCGGAACTGCATCCTCCTCATCGACCACTACCTCCACGTGATGAGGGAGGAGGGGATGCCGTTCGGCAAGGAGCTCGTCCTGCGCGCGGGCAAGGAGCGGCTCGTGCCGGTGCTCATGACCGCGCTCTGCGCCGGCATCGCGCTCGTGCCGATCGTGCTCACGCCCGACCGGCCGGGCCGCGAGCTCCTCTACCCCGTCGCCAGCGCGATCCTCGGCGGGCTCGTCTCGAGCACGCTCCTGGACATCATCATCACCCCGGGGCTCTTCCTCGCGCTCGGGCGGCGCGCCGCGGAGGCGCACGTCGCCCACCGCGAGCCGCGCGACCGCGTGGCGGAGGAGCTGATGGAAGGAACGGAACAAGGAGGAACCCATGCGAGTCCGTGAATGCGCCCTTCTCCTCGCGCTGCTCGCCGCCTGCGGCGGCAAGGACGCGCCGAAGGACGGGCACGGGGGCCACGACCACGAGGCGGGCGAGGAGCATGCCCATGCGCACGGCGAGGCGCCCCACGGGGGCGAGATCCTCGACCTGGGCAACGGCGCCGCGCACCTCGAGATCATCCACGACCACGACGGCGGGAACATGACCGTCTACGTGCTCGGCGCCGACATGAAGACGCTCATCGCGGTCGAGAAGCCGGCGGTGAACATCATGACCACGGGCGGCCCGGCCACGGTCGATCTGACGCCGGTCGAGCCCGGCGCGGACGGGAAGGCGGCGTGCTGGAAGGGCTCGCACGAGGGGCTCAAGGCCGACCCGTGGGACGGCCGCATCCGCGTGACGATCGACGGCAAGACCTACCAGTCGCCGCTCGAGGGCGAGGCGCACGACCACAGATGAGGCGCGCGCTCCCGCTCGCCCTGCTCGTCGGCGCGTGCGTCTCGTACGAGGCGAGGCCCTTGGATCTCGAGGCGACCGTGCTCGAGGCGCCCGCCCCGCCCGCGGGCGCCTTGCCGTACGGGAAGGCGGTGGAGTGGGCGGTGCTCCACAACCCGGACATCCTCGCGCTCCGGAAGCGCGCCGCCGCCGTCAACGTCTCCGTGCCCCCGGAGCCCCCCGGGTTCGCCGCCGGGGTCGACAGCGACCAGGACCCGGAGATGATCCTCGTCCTCGACGTCTTCTCGCTCCTCGGCATGGGGCGCCGCGGGGCGGACAAGGCGCTCGCGCGGGCGCGGCAGGACGAGGCGTGGATGGCGCACCACGAGCGTGCGCGGGAGATCGCGGCCGAGATCGCGGAGGCGTACGAGATCGAGCGGGTGCTCGGGTCGCTGCCGATGCCCGAGGCCGCGTTCGATCCGGCGCCCTACGTGCGCGCGGGTTTCGCGCCGGCGTCCGCGGAGTCCGTCATGGCGGCCACGGCGGAGTCGCTTCGCGCCGAGCGGCAGCGGCGCGACGCGGAGCGGGCGGCGAACCGCCTCGCGCTGCTGCGACTCCTCG